>CAYVMH010000035.1:0-6617 GCA_964452595.1 uncultured Candidatus Saccharibacteria bacterium | reverse complement strand
CCACGACCAAGGCATAGATCGCGATCGCTTCCGCGAATGCGATTGCCAAGATCATCGGCGTCTGGATTTTTGATGCCGCTTCCGGATTTCGCCCGATGGCTTTCAACGCATTTGATCCGATAACCCCAATGGCAAACGACGGCATCAATGTCCCGCCGACAATGACCGCAGCCGTTGCTAATATCTTTACTGCTTCTGGACTCATAATGAGTTAATTTTCAATTTACAATTTTCAATTTACAAATAATGTTTGAAAATTGAAGCATTGGGAATTGATTGATAATTGGGAATTGATAATTGGGAAATTTGGACGGTTAACACTCTGCCGCTTCATGATGAGTTATCGCGATGCTGATAAACACCATGGAGAGCATTGCGAATACCAGCGCCTGCACAAACCCGACAAAAATCTCAAGCGCAAGAAATGGTAACGGCGCCACAAACGGCGCGAGGAACCCCATCACGATGAGCAGCACCTCTCCGGCAAATATGTTGCCAAAGAGCCGAAAAGAGAATGATATAATTTTAGCACATTCCGAAATTAATTCAAGTATGCCCACAAAAAATTGAATCGGACCCTTAAACGAAAAGAATTTTGACCAGTGCGCCCACACTCCCAACGCCGCCATCCCCGATACATGTACCAGGAAAACCATGACCGTAGCAAGGGCAAGCGTCACATTCAGATCCGACGCCGCAGATCGGAAGACCGGCACCAGCAGTTTCTTGCCCTGCGCCATCTCGTACAAACCAATGGAGCCAACTCCCGGAAATATCCCGAGCCAGTTTGAAGTCAGAATGAAAAGAAAAACCGTCGCGATCAGCGGAAAATACTGCTCGGCCTTCTCGCGGTTTCCGAACATAGACGCCATGAGGTTGAGAGACCCTTCGCAGAAACTCTCAAACACATTCTGCAGTCCGCCCGGCACCAGCTCCACATGCCGCGAAATCAAAAAAGCAACCGAGATCAAAATACCCATCACGATCCACGAGGTGAGCAAGGTATTGGTCACCGGAAACCCAAACACAAAAAAAAGTTTTTCCGCCGCAATTTCAATGTGGGGCATAGTCGTGTACTTTGAGAAAATCCTTATGGTGAAAGACGAGAAGTCCTTTCATGTATTTTTCGGCCATCTGTTGGGCGAGAAAACAACCAGTGCTTGGCGCTCCTTCTTTAAGAACTGCCCGTCCGGACAGCTCGTCTTCTTCCGCCTTCTCAAACCACTTCACATAATTTTTTGCAGAATCACCGTGCATACAAGATTTTTCCCTTGGTAAGGATATTCCTTATAAAAAAATCTCCTCACGCCAGACCTTCTTCTATCTGATCCGGCCGATACACGAGCAGATCAAGAGGAAAGGGGCGAGGAAAAATCGTCCCGTCAATCTCTCTAGCCACTTCCCGTGTGGAGCGATCTGTCGCTTTCACCACCAACAAATCCACATCGCTGTCCGGTCCCGGAACCCCCCATGCCCAAGAGCCAAAGAGAATAACCTTCTCCGGTTTGAATTCTTCGACAATTTTTTCCGTCAGCTCCCTTAATTTTCTCTCAACGATTTCGGCATCCATAATCACACTCTACACCACCGCAGATTCTTCCGCAATACAGCGTATCCGTCACCGGAAACTCGAGCCTCAATATGCAAGATCTACCCTATTCCCTGCATCTTCTTCAACTCCTCGATTCCCTCTTTGAAAGCTACCGTGGGTTCCCAACCCAATAATTCTTTGGCTTTGCGGATGTCGGCGAGGGTTGCTTTGGGTTCGATCCGCGGCTCAAGCCATAGTGTTGGTCCGCCGATCATTGCGGCAACTTCGCTTATTGTGTATGCCTTGCCCGTACCGATATTAATAACCTCTCCTTTGCCAACGTTTGGCGATTCCGCGGCAAGCAGATTTGCGCGTACTACGTCATGCACATGCGTGAAATCGCGCGATTGCGTGCCGTCCGGCACTATGGTCAGGGCACGGTCAGACGCGCGTTGTCCGAGAAAAATCCCGATGACTGTGGCATACGCGCCGTCCGCCTCTGTGGTCTGGCGCGGACCATACACATTGAAATAACGGAGCGAGACGGTCTCGATGCCGCACACCCCCACACCCGTACGGGTGTTGGGGTAAATCTGCGAGAAAAGGCGACAGGAAAGCTCCCCGGTATATTTTTGCAGCGCATAGGGGCTCATGGGCCGCGCCTCCATCTCTTCATGGAGCGGCAGCGCATCCTGATTGCCATACACGGAAGAAGACGCGGAGTAGACCACGCGCTTGACGCCCGCGTCTCGCACCGCCACAAGTATATTTATGGTTCCTTTAGAATTGACATCGTGGGAAGTGCGCGGATCTTTGATGGAGGGCTGGACCCGTGCCAATGCCGCACAGTGAAATACCAACGAAGCACCTGCAAAAATAGGCGCGATGGCATCAAACTCGCGAATATCTTTTTCATGGAGTGTTGCGGCGGGATTCACATGCTCCCGCTTGCCGGTGGAAAAGTTATCAATGATATGCACCTCATCTCCTCGCGCAACAAGCGCATCCACCATGTGCGAGCCGATGAACCCAGCTCCTCCGGTTACGATTGATTTCATATGTGACGGTCATGCACCGCAACATCCTCAGGGGTCAGCCCCTGGGTTGCAAGCACGCCCGTGTTAAATGCTACGTCCGCGCCGATCAGATCCGCAACATGATTCAGGCCTATCGTGCGCGCATGCGCGACTAAGGCATCGGTGTCTTTGATAAAACAGTACCCGCCGTATCCACGATAGCCGCCGTGAAAAACGTCCAGATGCGACATACCAATACGCGAATCTGATCCGATTCCCGTGCGGATGTGCTCGTAGTCTGCCCCGTGGTGCCGCGCAAGATCAAATATGGCGTTTGCAAACGTGACTTTGCGGCTCAGAAAGACATTGGCGGCATACTTGATAAGCTCCGCTTCGGTCGCGGTAATATCAAGCTCGGGCGAAGGAGCGGCGATTGGAGCTTTTGGTAAAAGCGCAAGCACCGTGGCCGCATGGCCTTTGCTTTGCGCAGTCCATCCGACAAGCTGGCGGTCGGGATGCATGGTATGCTCCCATGCGCGCCGCTCGGTGAGAAACTCCGGATTGAAAAGAAATTGGTGCTGCGGGAAGCGCGCCTGCATCTCCTCGGTGGTGCCGGGGGGAACCGTGGATTTGATCACGAAGGTCTTAGACTTGGCAACGCGCGAGATAGCATGTTCGAGGTGCAAGAGATCTGCCGACCCGTCGGCGCTTCGCGGCGTAGGTACACAGACGAAAATAATGTCGGCGCGGCCTACATCATCCCTGCGCCGCTTCTTCTGATCGGTATCAAAGAGAAAAAGATCCTGCCCTCGAACACAACTCCTCACCTCTTGAAAGTACCGCGCAAGCGGCGCCCCGACCATGCCGATCCCGATGATGCCGATCTTCTTTCGTAATTCCATATTTTTACAACGAGACAGGATGGCGCGCGGTTTCTATTTCTTCCTCTGTTCGCGGAGCGACTGGATGAATTGCTCGGCCTCCTTCTCATATGCCGGGTCAAGCTTGCCCGCCTCGCGTACTTGTGCTTCAGCATCCTCAATGCGGCCGAAGTATCCAAGAAGTGCTGCGTACGTGGCGTGATACTGGGCTATGTCGGGCCTGACTTTTACCAGTCGCTCGTAGTAGGTGAGCGCGGACGCATAATCCTGCGCCTGCTGATACGCCAGACCAAGCCGATACAGACTCTGCTCATCAAGTTTTTCGTGATCAATTTTTGCCTGCACTTCTGGGATCACTTGCTTTTGGCCGGTCACGATTCCGATGACTTCAAGGTTGATGCCGGCTTGCGTGAATGTAGTGTCGAGCTGCCATGCCTTGCGCAATGCCTCGATCGCGCGATCGGCATGGTTGGTCGCAAGATAGAGTTGTGCCAGCTCGAAATAGACGAGTTGTTTGTTCGGAGAAAGTTTTAACGCATCCAGAAGCAGTTGTTCCGACTGCCCCGCATACTCTGGATTCAGCTGTAGTCCCCGGTCAAAAATTGACGCCAGAAACAGCATATGCTTGATGTCGGGGACCGGGATGTTAATTTCTTGTTTGAGCTCGGCTATGGCGAACTCGACAAATTTTTTCTGCTCTTCCGGGTTGATTTGTGGATTGCCTACAATGCTGCGCGCGGCGTTGCCGATCTGCTCGCGCACCTCGGTGTTGCCGAACGAATCATACGATAGCGCAACCCTAAATTGGTCAATGATCGTATCAACGGGCGTTTGAGGTTGCACACTTCGCAACGCGTTGATCAGCGCCTGCGACTGGTAGATCGGCTGGAGGTTCCATGCATAGATCGTGACGCCGGATACCGCAACGAGCGCCACCATGACCGCGACGCCGCGGCTGAACATTACATCCGAAGAAGCGGATTGTCGGTGTTCGGATCTCGAACCGCGCGTCTTCGTTGCGAGTCCCGAGCTTGTCGAAGAATCACGCTCACGCGCGAGATATTGCGCGTAACCAAGAAACGCGAAAAAGAGAAGGTATGTGTTGAGGTTGTCGAATACGAAGATGTTCTGAAAAAAGTAGGAGACAAAGAGCGCCACTAAGACACTTCCCTCCCAAAGCGCCAATGCGCGCCTGCGAAGTGCGGCCGCAATCATCCAAAACGCCGCGGCAAAGATTGAGAGGTATGCGGCAAGGCCGATGAACCCGGCATGGATCAGCCAGTCAAAGATAATATTGTGCGAGCGGTCAAACCACGGTTCCTGTGCGTAGAGACCGGGCTCGTAATATTTTTGAAACACCAGATAGTAGTTTTCCTGCCCCCAGCCAAGCAACGGACGCTCCAAGGCGCCTCGCCACGACATATTCCAGATGAGAAAGCGGGACGCCACGGTCGCCTCGCTCAACGAATAATTGGTCAGACGGTTGAGCACCTGGCTTTCCCGGATAAAGCGCGAACTGCGACCAAGCCAGAAAAGGAACGGCACGATAACAACTAAAGCGAGAACCGCACCCGCGAGTTTTCTTCCCATGCTCCATCCCGATGACTTCGCTCCCTCGACACCAAACATCCGATTCCAACATAGCACCGCTAAAACCGCAAACGGGATCACGGTCATGAGCAGCGCCAGAACCACGCCTCGGGTTGCCGTAAAATAGATGATCACGAGCTCGGAGACCAGCAGAAGCGCGTAAAAAATTTGCAGTACCAGCTTTTTTGTCTCACCCGATTTTTGAGGCCAGAACTGTCTCATCAGAAGCACGACAAGCCATACGTGAAAGAGCAGATACGCGGCGAGGTATGTCGGATTGCCGATGGTTGAATCAACCCGGAAGCCGCCCTGCGGAGACGGACGCAACCCAAGTTTTTGGAGTACTGCGATATAGGAGACGGCAATACTTGCAACAATGCTCACATGGAAAAACACCAGCCAGTCGCGCCTGGTCCGGAATACCGAGAGAAGCATCAAAAAGTAGAGATAGAGATGCGCGAAGGAAATAAAGCCCTCCATGCGCTCGTAGTTGGAGAAAAACGAACGATACGGATTGGGCCCAAACACGTCCGCCACAAACAGTACCGCCATAAGCAGCGTGATCGCTTTGACCAGTATGGTCAGCCGCGGACGGAATTCGGATCGCATGATCATGAGCCCCGCCCAGAGAGGCACGATCAGCTCGATGATGATGCGAAATGTAAAGTTTTTTCCCGTGATGAACGGGAAGAGCATGGACGAGGCGATGTAGAACGGGAGCAGCGGAATCACCCAAAGGCCTATCCTCACCGCCCACAATAATATGTTTTCAACCATCCTGCGATTTTGATGATTCATATGTGATCCAGCATACGCGAACAGCCAGGCAAGGTCAACCCTACTTTCGCAGTTTATCCACATCCAGACAACCGTCTTACCAAAAATCTATACCTATCGGATAATATTTTTGGTAGATATGGAAGAGAACGTAATCCCACTTGACACGCCATTTCATAAATTCTATAAAGGAAAGTGTAGTTCTTGCCATATCGTACATAGTTGAGAGGAGTCAGCCAATGAGCGACCCTGCATTCGTCACCCTGTATAGTCCGCATAGCGCAACAAAGTTTCTGCTCAATCAGTACGCAGCGGGGTTCAACGAACGTGGTTTAGAAAAAATTTTTCGCTTGTTCCACCCAAGCGGCATGGTACGTTTTGGCGAACTTGACTATCATTCCCCTTACAACGTTCTTTATATCCATCAATTCCTGTTCTTGCCAAATCAGGCACTCGGATATGAGACCCGCCTGACTTTTCTAAATCCCGGAACGCGCAGCAAAGAATTTTTCTCTGGCGAGAAAATTGTGCAGAACGGAAAAGGGTCCCTCGTGCGCACATGGCGCTCTCCCAATAACATCAGAACAAAGGTAGAGTACTTTGGCTATACGGTCACCATAACTAAGACAGTCCGGGTAGCCGCTGATTCGCAAAAAATAGACCAGTGGTTCATTGAAAATTTGACCTTGGACGCCGTACCCTGGTAGCGTAGTACCTTTATATATCGCTTACTACACGCTATTTCTATCCGCTCATGCGGATTTTTTTATGCTTCACTCCAGCACATTCCCTCCCCCATCAATCCACGAGGCGGAGCTGGTC
>CAYVMH010000034.1:0-6661 GCA_964452595.1 uncultured Candidatus Saccharibacteria bacterium | reverse complement strand
CAGATAAAACCAGAGAAGATATGCAATATTTTCTTTCAATCTCAAACACATGACCACAAAAACACTCGCGCGGGCGATAAAAAATAGAAAACCGGCAATCATGAAAGACAAAGGAGCGCCGCGGTATGTGGTGCTGGATTGGGCTACGTATAAAGAATGGCAAGAGGTCAAGGAAGATTTTGAAGATCATATACGTTGTCAAATTGCGATTCAGGCGTCAAAGGGGAAAAAGAGCTACTCCTTACAAGAAATGAAAAGGCGGTATGGATTGAAATAGAAACTATGTTCGGCATTTCTTTCTCTTCGCATGGGGATAGGGCTTTTAATAAAATACCGGCAGACATTCAACAGCGCATCATTGAAGTGCTCGAATCTCTTGTATGTGATGCTCTTTGGTATCGTCGGGTGAAAAAGCTGCAGGGAACAGAAAATCAATATCGCCTCCGTATCGGTCGGTGGCGAGTTTTATTTCTTCTCGAAGAAAAAAAGATGAAAGTGCTTGATATATTTTTGAAAAAAGGAAAAGAAGATTACCGCCGTCGTGTTTGATAAATCTATGCGTCTCACTCGTCTTGAACTCTCCGGTTTTAAGTCGTTGCAAGAGATAGAAGGTTGTGATATAATAAACACATGGTTACTGTTACTGTTTCAAAAGTAAAATATGAGCAGCTTAAACGGCAGGCGGAGGCGTACCGGCGTTTTGCCGCCGAGTTTTTTAAATCCGCAGTACACGACTCACTTCATGACGTTGTGGAGGATTTTCGGAAAACAAAACTCTATACCGAAGATTTTTTACAAGATTTAGAGGTCGGGTTGCGCAAGTCGTCTTACATGAAAGGACATGGAAATAAAACCTTTGCGCCGCGATCTCGAAAAATTTCTTCAAGAGCATAATCTTTCTGACAAATGGGAGAAAGCGAAATGGCTTGTTGAAGAAAATCTTCGCCACCCGTCATTACATGTTGAACTTCTCGAACCACGGTGGCGCGGTATTTATTCGTTTCGTCTTGATAAAAAATATCGAGCGCTCTTTTTTATAGTCGGCGGGAGAGCCGAAGTTTTTCAAATAACCAATCACTACAAGAAGTCATAGTCATGCGTCTCACTCGTCTTGAACTCTCCGGTTTTAAGTCGTTTGCCAAGACGACGGTTTTGGAATTTCCCTCGCGGATCACGGCGGTGGTGGGACCCAACGGATCAGGAAAGTCAAACATCAAAGATGGAATACAATGGGTGCTGGGGGAGCAGTCCATGAAATCGCTCAGGGGAAAGAAAGGAGAGGATCTGGTCTGGAACGGATCAGCGCGAGTGCCGCGCATGGGCAAGGCATCGGTAACGCTCGCGTTCGACAACAGCGACCGGCAGATTCCCATTGAATTCGATGAACTGGTCCTTTCCCGGAAAATTTTCCGGGACGGGATGAATGAATATGCCATCAACAACTCGGTGGTGCGCATGCGCGATGTGCTCATGCTGACCGCGCAGATGGGGTTGGGTGAGTCAAAGCACAATATCATCGGGCAGGGCGAAGTTGATCGGATCCTGATGGCATCGCCACGGGAACGCAGAAGCATGCTGGAGGAGGCGCTGGGTCTGCGCGTATACCAACTGAAAAAAAATGAGACCGAGCGCAAGCTTGCGGCAACGGAAGAAAACATGAGGCAGGTCGAATCGCTTATACGCGAGCTTGCCCCGCATCTGAAATTTCTTCAGCTGCAGGCCCAAAAAGCAGAGACGCGCGAGCGCACCGAGGCCGAGCTGCGAAATTTTCAAAAAGCATACTGGGTGTGTGAATTGCGCGCGATCAGGGAAGAAAAGCAACGGGTGGACGCGCATGCGGATCCGATACGGCGACGGGAGGAGGGAATCAATGTTGAGATCGTCCGTCTGACCGCGCGCCTGGTTGAACTTGAAAAGGCGGCAGTCGGCGGCGATAAGGTAAAAGACGCCGAGCGCAAGATCGCCGAACTTGTGGGCAGACGGCGCGAGCTTGAACGCGAGCTTGGCCGGCTTGAGGGGCGGCTGGAAGGAGAACGGAATCGTGAACGAAGCCGAGCGACCAGGCCCGGCGATGACCATAGCCGACGCTCGGTGGATGCGCAATATGTGCGTGAGCGAATCCGGCAATATATCGTCGAAATGCAAGAGGTGCTTTTTGGACACGACGACTTGAAAGACGTTCGTGATCGTGGTCTTCGGCTGATCGCGCGCATGGAGGAGCTATCGGCAGCTCTGGAACGGGGAGTAGGAGCGGATGCGCCCGTATCCGAATCATCTCTTGTCCGTGAACTCGAAGATGGGCTTGCCTTGATCCAGCGGGAAATCAGCCATATCAGTGCGGAAGTTGAGCGACATGAACAGGCGCGGCAGAAAGAATATGGGGAATTCCGGGAAGCGCAATCGCGCATCCGCGAGATTGAAGGATCGCTTCGCGCAAAGCAGGAAGAGCAGCGTGATGTGATGCTCGAGCGGGAACGATTTCGGTTTGACGAGGAGCGGCTTGATGGTCGGGAGGAAGAGCTTGATCGCGAACTTGTGGGGGCCGGTATGCCGCGAGATGAAATTCTTGCAAGCGCGGACGGCGAGGAGTATGCGATGCTGCAACCACAAGACATCAAGCGAAGGATTGAGCGGCTGACGGGCAAGCTTGAGGAGATCGGAGGTATTGATCCCTCGGTAATCACCGAGTACAAAGAAACCGAAGCGCGTCATGCGTTTCTGACCAAAGAACTTGAAGATGTGCGCGAGGCCTCCGTGTCTCTTGCGGAACTGATCAAAGAGCTTGAGGAACACATGCGCCGGGATTTTCATGATGGTTTCGCAAAGATCAACCGCGAATTCAACATGTATTTCGGCATCATTTTCGGAGGAGGGGAAGCCGTATTACAAATGACCAATGATAAATTTCAAATTTCAAATGAAGAAAATGAAATACATGAGGAGCGGGAACAAAAAGTTGAGGAGGGGATCGAGATCGAGGTTAATCTCCCGCGCAAGCGGATCAAGTCGCTTGCCATGCTCTCGGGCGGTGAGCGCGCGCTCGCCTCGGTCGCGTTATTGTTTGCGATCGCCGCGGTAAATCCTCCGCCGTTCATGATCCTTGACGAGACAGACGCCGCGCTCGACGAGGCAAATTCCCAGCGCTACGGCGCCATGCTCGCCGAGCTTGCCAAGCGCACCCAGCTCATCGTGGTCACCCACAACCGCGAAACCATGAAATCCGCAGGCGCGCTCTATGGCATTACCATGGACGACGACGGCGTCTCGCGCCTGCTCTCGCTTAAATTAGAGGAAGCGGAAACCTATACAAATCGGTAGGCCGTGGTATAATTGAAATGTGATCTTATACATGAGACAAGAAACGATCTGAACAATCTATGCGCACCAATCACAAACATTTTTTTGCCGTTACCTCTATAACCGCGTTCTTAATTTTTTCGAGCGTCTCTGTATATGCCCAAACTCCGCCGAGTTCGAACCCGCCGGTCATCTCCGGTCTTATGGTGGATAATATCACGCAATCTTCCGCCGTGGTTTCATGGAACACCGATGTGCCAGCGACCACGCGTCTGGATTACGGCGCGACAGCCAACTACGAAATCAATCCGGTTGTGGATCCGAGCTTGCGCACATTCCATCAGATTCAGCTCACCCAGCTTGATACGAACACGATCTATCATTATCGGGCGCGCTCAACCGATGCGTCCGGCAGGGAACGGGTTGAGATAGATCGTACCTTCACGACGCCATCGCTTCCTGATTTATGGCCTCCAGGCGAGATCGCCTCGCTCCAGGTGGCGAGCGCTACGGTAACCTCGCTCGTGCTCACCTGGATCGCCCCAGGCGACAATGGGTCAGTCGGCACCTCAAGCAGTTACGAGATCCGTACATCGCGCACCACGATACCGGAGATCGGCGCCCTGCAGTGGTGGAACAATGCGGAGGTACTGGACCATACGCTTATTCCCGGAGGTTCGGGATCCAAAGAATCATACATCGCAAAGAACCTTGCCACGAGCACGAAATACTATTTTGCGGTTCGCGCACGGGATAAGGGCGGAAATGTTTCTCCGCTTTCGATCTCGGATATCAGGGCGGGGACCACTCTTGCCAGGCCAATCATGGTTGATGCGCCGACAACGACCGTTGCCACATCAACCCCCGTGGGCGCGGGAACTCCGGCGCCGCCGTCCGGGCAAGCAGCCGGGGATCCGACCACGAGCGTCACAACTATGCCGCCATCACCGATGGCGCCGACACCACTCGGATCGCCCCAAACCGCACCCGCGGTTCTTTTCACCAACAATCTTTTCTACGGTATGCGCAATGAATCCGTCAAAACATTGCAAAGAATACTCATCGCAGATGGGTTCTTGGCCGCGGGGAACGACACTGGCTTCTTCGGTCTGCGTACTCTGGCCGCGGTGAAAAAATTCCAGTGCAGCCAAAAAATTATCTGCTCCGGGTCCGCGCAAACTACCGGTTACGGTTTTGTCGGCCCAAAGACCCGTGCAAAATTGGGCAATTGACTTTTTGAGCGGTCTGCTGTTATACTGATTTTATGTTGGTAATCCGTCTTCAGCGCGTGGGCAGGAAAAACGATCCGGCGTATCGCGTGGTTATCGGCGAGCGCCGATCCAAGCCCCAGTCAAGCGGCATAGAAATGCTGGGGTCGTATCATCCCAAGACCAAAGAGACCATTTTGAAACATGAGCGCATTTTGTATTGGATGTCAAAGGGCGCGCAGATCTCGAACACGGCATACAATATGCTGGTTGCCAAAGGTGTGGTAAGCGGAAAGAAAAAGAATATGGCGCCTGTCTCGCTGCGCGAGATCCCGCAAAGCGGGACGCACTTGGCGCCAGCAAAACCGGTGCAAGAACAGCCGCGCGCCGAACATGCTGAAAAAATACAGGTTAACTGAAAAGGTCGAGAAGAACAAGTGACTTCTGGCTGACAGCGATTCAACAGACCACACACGAAGAGCATAGATCGGTTGTTAGTTGTTCGTAGTTGGAAGTTCAAGCAAGTATGGCAACAATGACACAAGATCAGGAATTTCTCGAGTTCGTGGTAAAGGCGCTCGTGGACAATCCGGACGCGGTGCACACCGATCGCAAGGTGGATGAGATGGGCGTCTTGATCACCCTGAAGGTGGACCCTGCGGACATGGGGAAAATCATCGGCCGCAACGGACAGACCGCGAAATCCATCAGGGCATTGCTTCGGGTTGTGGGTGTGAAAAACAACGCGCGCGTGAACCTGAAGATTGAGGAGCCCGAAGGAGGCCGCGGCCCGCGCATGATGCGCGATGATCAGACGAGCCGTCCTGAACCCGAGGCGCGCATGCGGGACATTGACGAGGTGGTGGACGATCTGAGACTGTAATCGGCATTTCAAAAACCTGCTCGGCGTGAGCGGGTTTTTCTTTCTTTAGTTAGTATGGTGACCGGAAAACCGGCCATTTCACGACATCCGGCAGGAGGGGCTGGATCTCTTCGCGGAAAAGAAAAACACATAATGCGAGGACCAACAATAAGATTGCGATGATGAGTATATGTTTGGGCGGTCCTTCCATATCCTCCCCTTTTTTCAAAGTGCTGCACCGAAAGATGACATTATCTCTATTCTATCGGCATGAGCCCAAGAAATCAATATGCGTTTTGACGTTATTACCATTTTCCCTAAAATCATCGAAGCATACCTTGGTGAATCCATACTGAAACGCGCCCAGGAAAGAAAGCTTGTGGAATTCTGCATATACGATTTGCATAAATTTTCCCGCGATGCCAAACATCATAAAGTAGACGATCGTCCGTATGGCGGAGGCCCAGGCATGGTCATGCAGGCCGAGCCGATCGCTCAAGCAATCGGCTCGGCCTTGAAGGCAAAAGGCAAACCGCAAAAGGCAAAAATAGTGCTTTTCTCGGCACGCGGAAAACAATTTACCGCGAAGATGGCGGCGGATTGGGCGAAGAGATATGACCGAATAATCATGATCGCAGGACGCTACGAGGGGGTGGACGAACGGATAAAAAAGATCTACCGGATGGAAGAAATCTCCATGGGACCATATGTGCTGACCGGCGGCGAACTGCCGGCGCTCGTCGTAGCCGATGCGGTCTCGCGTCATATTCCCGGCGTGCTCGGCGCGCATGAGTCGCTTGAAGAGAAACGCTACGGCGTTGGCGTGCCTGCCTACACGCGCCCGGAAATTTTCCGCTGGCCCGCCCGCGGGCGAGATAAAAAAAAGAAAACATACCGTGTGCCGAAAGTCCTTCTCTCCGGAGATCATAAAAAGATAGCGGAGTGGAGGAAAAAACATGCAAAGTAACTTTTCCGCCAGAGGCGGATCCGCCTCGGGCGGACAATTTCCAAAAAATTTCCTGTGGGGCGCTGCCACCTCTGCGCATCAGGTGGAGGGCGGCAATCACAATGATTGGAGCGAGTGGGAGTTGGCGAACGCCAAGCGGCTTAGCATAGAGGCGGAGAAAAGATTCGGGCATCTGGCGTCGTGGCCCATGATACAAGAGGAGGCGACGCGCCCGGAAAATTATATTTCGGGTCGCGCGTGTGATCATTATCATCGCTTTCGCGAGGATTTTGATATTGCAAAGTCGCTCGGACACAATGCGCACCGTTTCTCCATTGAGTGGTCGCG
>CAYVMH010000033.1:0-6774 GCA_964452595.1 uncultured Candidatus Saccharibacteria bacterium | reverse complement strand
TGGAGCGCTATCGCATGCTACGTCCAAAAACTCAAGTGGTTGGGCGCTTTCCATTCGCATCCGGACAGGCAGACATGATTGATCCATTGCTCAAGACGCAACACAAATTCTTTGCATGAGGGATCGCCCGCAAACAGATGTTGGACCTCGCGTTCTCCTCCGATACCCGGATCTCCGATTGTCAATCTGCCGCGAGGAAAAACAATGTCGGACCAATCCGCGCTATACAAATGCTTTCCGTAGCGAGCGATAATACTGCCGAGCAGGAAAGAGCGCGTATCAGGAGGAGGATGGCGCACCCAGTGCACAATTTCATCTTCGTGCGCGAGCGCGCTCAAGTCTCCGCGATTTTGCAGTTTTTGCGCAATGCTCCGCTGCGGATTCGTGTCGTGGTAGGCAAGATCAATATTTTTGCACAAAGCATCAGACCAATCAACTCTGCGATTTTCTTGATACCGCCGTATGAAACGAAGTTTCGCAACCCAGTCAAGATTCCTGCTCACGTCATGACCGTTCCAGTGTTTTTCATCGCCGTCCAGACCATCCAGAGCATCGCTCCACTTCTCTACCACATCGGTCCATTGCTCGCCTAAGTGATTCTGGCGCACAAACATTTCCGCAAGATCGCAAAACTCCCGCTGCATGTCAAGCGCGGTAGTACTCGAGCCGTCGGCGTAACAAAGTTTTTTTCGGAGCGTCAAGTCTCCGGAAACTCGCCAGAATGCCTGTACCGGCCGGTGCAGTTGTTTGAGCACATTCTTTCCGTATCGCGTGATGAATCCGTCTTGGAGCATCATGAAAAAAACCAATCCCGTTCCCCAGGTCAGATAGATGGAATAATGCGACACATTGGTATCCCCGGGAATCACGTGGAGCCTGCCGCAGGTGGACGCATACGGAACCTGCCGCGTATTGATGATCGGCCGCACCTCGGTCGCGTGCTCACCAAACTCTTTGAGAAAAAAATCAGCCCGCTGCGAAATCTGATATGGCCGCGGGAGCGGCAACACATCGCGCCACACTTTTCCGGCGCCGGTAATGATAATCCTGCTGATCAGGAAATTCATAACAATTGGCGCCAACTCACCTGGGAAAATCGCATATGCGCCGGCCCGCCTGTCAACCGTAAAGATCCGAGACAGAGTGGCCCGATCCAGCGAATAATTTTCGTGATGCGCATAACTTTTTGCTATGCGTCCCTGGCCATCGCTGTTATTTTTATATATCAGCAGGCGAATATCAGGGCCATACTCCTTGCGCATACACTCTTCCGCAACCCTCCTGCCCTCTTCCACGATCATGTCCCCGGCAAGCTGGGCAAGCAGCGCATCGCGAGCATTGCTTACCATGCCGGTTGAATACTCGGGATGGCCGCAATCAACATACAATCGCGCGCCGTTTCCCATGCGCACGTCAAAGTATTGATGGCCCGCGACGTAGATCTTGTCGTCGTCAAGGGGGTCTCCATCCTCATCGCCTTCGCGCGCTTCGTCTTCCTCATGACATTCCTCAAGCAAATATTCATGTAAAAACATGCGCTCGGTCGTGCCCGAACCGGGCCCTACGCATGAAAGACCCAGAGAGGGCGATGATACTGCCCCATGAATCACGCGTTTGCTCAACAGTGAACCATAAAACCGCATATACCTACGGGGATGATCTTCTGGCATGACAAGCGTAATGCCGTATTCCGTCTCGCCGCCCGCGTAGATGTGCATACATTCTCTCCCTTCCATGTTTTTTATTTTTAAGGTGCGTAAGGCTTCATCCACTTGTAGCACATATTGGTCAAAAATAAAAATGGGTGTGCTAGGATTCGAACCTAGAACCGGTCGTGTATAAGACGACTGCTCTGCCGTTGAGCTACACACCCGCCCATTTTTATTTTCTCGCTCACTACCTGCTATAAGACGGGAGCTCTACCGTTGAGCTACGGGCCGGAAAGAGCCGCGTTCGGCTTCTTTATTCTTTCACGAGCGCCTCAAAATCGTGCCGCTCGATGGTTTCGTGCTCAATGAGATAGGCGGCGATCGCGTCGAGTTTCGCGCGTCTATCCGTAAGCACTTCGCGCGCGCGGTTATAGGCCTCGTCAATCAGGCGTTTGACCTCCGCGTCAATCAGGCGCGCGGTCTCCTCCGAGTAGTTGCGCTCGGTTGTGAGCTCCCGGCCAAGAAACACCATCTCTTCCCGCTCGCCAAGCGCCGACGGGCCAACCTTATCGGACATGCCAAACCGCATCACCATGCTTCGGGCAACCGCAGCCGCTTTTTGCAGGTCGTCGGACGGGCCCGTGGTGAGTTCGCCAAACACCAGTTTTTCCGCGGCGTACCCGCCGAGCGCGGACGCCATCTCGTCAAGAAAATGCGATTGCTTGTACATGTGGCGATCTTCGCTTGGGAGTTTTAGCGTATATCCGGCGGCGCGACCGCGCGAGACAATAGACACCTTATGCACCGGGTCGGCATGAATGAGCGAGGTCGCCACGAGCGCATGTCCTGCCTCATGATACGCGGCTATCTTCTTCTCCTCCGGCGAGAGTATATGGCTCTTGCGCTCTGGCCCAAGCATGACTTTCTCGATGGATTTGATGAGGTCCATCTGGCCCACTTTTTTCCGATCTTCGCGCGCCGCAAGGATCGCCGCCTCGTTCACGAGATTTGCAAGGTCTGCTCCAGAGAATCCGGGTGTGCGCTCCGCGATCACGCGCAAGACAACGTCATCCTCCACCGGCTTGTTGCGGCTATGGATTTCCAAAATCGCCGCGCGATCATTGATGTCCGGCAGATCAAGCACCACGCGCCGATCAAACCTGCCAGGACGCAAAAGCGCAGGATCAAGCACGTCCGGACGGTTGGTGGCCGCCAAAATAATGATGCGGTCATTCGTCTCCATGCCATCCATCTCGACCAGAATCTGATTGAGCGTCTGCTCGCGCTCGTCATGCCCCCCACCAATGCCCGCACCGCGAATGCGGCCAATGGCATCAAGCTCGTCCACGAAAATAATCGATGGCGCAGCTTTTTTCGCGAGCTTGAAGAGATCCCGCACCCGCGACGCGCCCACGCCCACGAACAGCTCGATAAACTCGGATGCGGACATGTAGAAAAACGGCACGCCGGCCTCGCCTGCCACGGCGCGCGCGAGCATGGTATTGTGATTAATTAACCCATTCGCTAAAAAATTATGAAGGTGGGGAACTGTCAGATCATAAACCACCGCCTCTCCTTTAGAAATTTCTTTTACCTGCGCGAAAAAGAAATTGCCCGAAGAAAGATTCCTCAAGTATGCCGCCTCCGGCATGCGCGCGATTTTTGGGGAGAGTCCCATCATGCCCCGGAGAAAGGTGTTCATGCCGACAACCGACGGCATGCGCTCACCATGCGCATATCGCCTGATATTTTTGTAGAGCGGCTCGCGATAAAATGCCCGATCAAGATGTTGTGATGTAGTTGTCCGCGCTTCTTCCCATATGCGTTGAATCGGTGCGGTCTGATACGGAATCAGGTTGACGTTCGTGTTATGCTGGCGCTCACACAATGTGTGCAGTCGCTTCTGTTTCCGCTCGACCGAAAACCCGATTTCATTCCGAAAGCGCACCAAGAAATCACCATAAATGCTCAGGTAGAATTGCAATTTGTGATTGTAGAGCTTCTTTCGCTCATAAACGTGCGCCACAATCCCTAAATTCAGCAAGATGCCATGGAGATCATTGATGAGTTGTTTGCTAGCGCTGGAAAAACCGACGGCTCCATTCCTTTCGACATATCCGTCCGTGTCAAAAATGCCACGCAAAAACGAAACTACGATATGCTTCGGCGCAAGGCGGACCCATTCAGGGACTCGCTTCCCTGCGGCATACGTCTCCTGCAAACCCAGCGCGCGCAGTGATTCTTTTACGCTCTGATCTTGAATTTCATAATCGTACGGATGGGAGGAATTCTTCCGGAAATTTTTCCCAAAATGTTTCGCGACAGCATCCTGCGCATGAGAAAGTATCTCATGATCTGCGGTTGAGAGAACAACTCGATTTTTGATGGTAAGGCATCCGTCTCCGGTCAGCGCTCCCAGAAGATACGCCATAGCTTCATCGGGAACCTTTGTATAAGAACCAAAGATGCCCGTATCATATCCCACTACCACCCATTCACCTTTACCAATCTCATCAAGTCGCTTAAATAGGAAATTACCCGAAGATTGATCTACAACAACAATGGGATGCTCCGGCGTCCCCTCGATACAGTTGCCCAAATTTGTCCCAATTTTGACAGTCTTGTGCATCCCGAGGTTATACCAATGGGATGCGGCAACTTGTTTGAACTGAAGAGTATGTGGGTCAAGCGAGACAATATCGAGCCCGTCAACAGTCGAATCTTCACGAACGGTAAAGTATTTTGGCACCTCGTCAATAGGAATTAAACCTTTTTGGGTAAAAAGAAGTGTATCTCCGGTTACACACTTGCCCACGCCGGGCGGGCCCATGAGCAAGACGCCCTTGGGAATCTTTGCGCCGATATCCAAAAACTTTTTCGGATTTTTCAAAAAGTCCACCACCTCTCTCAACTCTTCCTTTGCCTCTTTTACGCCCGCGACGTCCTTGAAGGTGACCTTGTCTTTGCCGTCGTCCGGGCTGATCAGCCGCGCGCGCGACTGGCCAAAGGTGAGCGCCTGCATGGAGCCGCGCTGGACCTGGCGCGCCATAAACCAGATAAAAAATCCTATCAGTATCACCGGGCCGAGTATGGGGATCACGATACCGAGGAGCACATTCAGAGCCCCGCGCGTCTCTATTTGCACCTTTATATCTTTCAGCTTGCCTGCATCAACGTTGTAGTTGCGCAGCGTCTCGGTAAGGCCCGCCTCCTGCTCCTTTTGCGCCTGAAACGTCTCGCCGTTTTTCAGCTGTATGGTAAGCTCCGAATCCAGCACCGAAATTTCCTTTACCTCGCCGGCATTGATATGCGCCACCACCTCGGACAGCGAGAGCGTTTTCTTGTTCTCGAGCGATCCTGCGACCGTCGAATACAGAGCCGCCAGGGCCATCAAGATCAGCAGCGCGTATAAAAATTGCCGCGAAAAATTTTGCGCCTGCTCATCTTTATTTTTCTCGTTCTTCACGTTTTTAGAGTTCTTTCTTATAGACATATTTACCGTTCTTTATCGTAAACAAATTGCCGCACGCGATCCTCAATATATTTTTTTACTTCTTTCCACGAAATCTTTGTAAACATCCGGGGCATTTCATCCTGCTCCGCATCGGTAAAATAGACGAGCGACTTCATGATGTGTTGAGTATTATACGAAACCCCGGCATATTTCTTTTCAAAAAAATCCAATAGTTCTTTAAGCGTAATGCCCTGTTGCATAATTGCCCAGAGATCAATAAAGTCGCGTTTCTTCCCCCTGCTCTGGATTGCATCCACTTTCATGGCGCCAATGTCGCGGATATCCGCAAGCCGTATATTCAGAAATGAAACCGGAGGGAAAAGGAGCGGGTGCCGATACCAAAAAAAACTGATGCGCGCACCATGCAAAGACCCGAGCAGGGTGTCTTCAGCACGATGGTCTACCGAGAGTTCTCCAAACCGCTCAAGCGTCTCGATCAGTTTCTGCTCGGAAAAATCCCGTTCGGTAAAAAAATCAAGATCATACGACAGTCGATGCCCAAGCTGCAATGCAAGAGCCGTGCCGCCGGCAAGATAAAATTGCCGGACTGCCTTCTCTTTTCCTAACGACTCCAGATTACGCGCGAGCGCGTCCGGAACTGCTTTGATAAACATACGATACGCGATTTAGGCACCTTCAGTAAAAACCCCCAAAAAGACGCGCTCTTCAGAGAAAGCGCGCGAGACCGTCTTAAAACTTGCACCACGGCCTCGCGCTCGTAGATCTGTATCATCCATTGTGCCGCATCCCGATCCCCATACTCCAAAATCCGCTCAATAATATAGGGCGCACTCTTTTTCACGTCGAGCTTCTTCGCGTCCGTATCCCAAAAATATTTGTGCAGGAATGCAGGGATCATGAGGATAGCATAGCACGATCCGGCGAAAGATTCAACTCTATAAAATTCCCAACCTGTCGATTGAGAATTGTCCATATTTCTGTTACTGCCTCTTCTTCCTTCGGCACACCATGAAATACCGCGTTGATTGAACGGCATAACCGTCTACGGCATAAGATACAAATATATGAAAACACAAGTCAAACAAAAAAGAATGTCGCCGCCGACGGTGAAACTTGGCGTAAGCCGCCAGATCGTCATTCCTAAAAAACTGTATGATGCCCTGCGGCTTAGTCCGGGCAGCTACCTTGAAGTCCAGCTTCATAAATGGAATGAACTGGATTCTACATATGGATTTTTCAGATTACCAGTGATATACTGGAGGCATGACCAGAACAATGCCATCTATTAAGAACGGGAAAAAGGCTATTCGTTTTCGCCGGTCGCTCTTCTGGGACATTGATCCGAAAAACCTCGATCCCGAGAAATACGCCCGCTATATCATCGAGCGAATTCTGGATTTCGGCAATGATGCGGAAACGCGATGGATGTATGCGTATTATCCTCATGCGCTTATTCGCGACATAGCAAAAAAATCTCGAGTCCTTCATCCGCAAACTCGTCCGCTATGGGAAGCGCTCACCCGACGATAACAAAACTTCACAGGGAAATCATGCCGCGCGAGACAAGAGAAGCGCTTGATTTCTTGTCTCAAGAGACGTCTCTTGAGACAAGAAATCAAGCGCTTCTCTTGTCTCGCGCGGCATGATTTC
>CAYVMH010000032.1:0-7213 GCA_964452595.1 uncultured Candidatus Saccharibacteria bacterium | reverse complement strand
CTTTACCCTATGGAAATACGTCGTGTTGATCTTGAAAATAAGGCCAAGTGGAACCGGTTTGTAACACAGCATTACCCTCCGGTCGGGGCTTTTATGCAAACGTGGGAATGGGGAGCATTTCAGGAGAATCTAGGCAGGCGAGTTGAACGGTACTTTATGACAGACGCCAACGGCCCCATTGCCGCATTTACGCTGGTGCACCACCCTCTCCCGTTCAACCTTTCCTACGGGTACATGCCGCGCGGTCCGGTGATTGCCGTGCGTGCCGCGCACGACCGCGGCTCTCGCGAGATTTTTCAGTTTGTGCGGGGCTGGATCAGAAAACAAAATCTTCCCGGCGTGGTCTTTGTGCGCATGGAGCCTCCGCTTGCGTCGGTTGCCTCCGATCTATCCCGCGACGGTTTTAAAATTCCGCCTTATTATGTCCAGCCCCGCTTCAATCACACGATTTCTCTTGAAACCGACAACGAGGAGGATATCCTGAAAAGTTTTCATCCATCCACTCGCTCGAATATCCGCAGGGCGGAAAGACGCGGCGTGACTGTCAAATTGAAACGCAACGCAACTGAAACTGATTGGGACGCTTTCTTTTCCATGGCTGACGCAACCACCCGGCGCAACAGCGGAAGAAACGTCTATCCGGGACGCCCGTATTTTGACGCGCTGACCAAAGCAGTGCCGTCGGTTACCGATGGGTATGATCATGCGCGTCTCTCGCTCGGCACGTTTTGGGCATACGAACACGGCAGGCCTGCGGCGATCAACTTCGTGCTTTTCTTCGGCGATACCGCAACGTACCTGTACGGCGCGTCGCACGGCAATGCCCTTCGTTCTAAAGCGACCACCTATCTGCATTGGGCGGCGATGCGGGAGGCAAAACAGAGGGGGCTCAAATACTACGACCTCGGCGGCATTGACGAGACGCGCTGGCCTACGCTCACCAGCTTTAAGCGCCAATTCCGCGGAAAAGAATTTTCATATGTAGGAAATATAGACATCCCGATCAGACCGATTCTTTATCACGCATATAATCTGGTGCGCGGGTTTAGAGGGCTCTAAATGATTGAAGTGAGACTTCAATCATTCAATGATGCGCTTGATTTTTTGGCGGATGTATGGTATGATTGCGGTACTATGAAACGGAAAAGTTTCGAGTCCGAAGCGAATCTTGCAAAAACACCGATGCTGGAGTTTATTGAAGCATACAATAAAACCATCCCGGCAGATTTTCCGCGCGCAACTCCGGAGGCGTTGGAGCAGTTTCGGGCGACCCACGCGACACTTTTTAAGGGTAAGCACGGATGGTCAGTAGACAGGCATCGTAAACGGGTGATGGATTGGCTTTCTTCCTACCAGACCAAAACGACCATACATGAATCCTAAAACAATATCAGGGAGTTTTCACGGTCTTGGCATCGCGCCACGACTGCTTGAGACGCTCGCGCGTCTCCAGTTCACCACTCCGACTCCCATACAGGAGCGGGCCATTCCAATTGGCATTGAGGGTAAAGACGTGATCGGCATCGCGCAGACCGGCACCGGCAAGACGCTCGCGTTTGGCATTCCCATGATCCAGCGGATCGAATCGAAAAAAGGCGGGGGGCTGGTGCTTCTGCCCACACGCGAATTGGCGCTTCAGGTGGAGGAAACGCTGCGTAAAATGGGAGGCGGCCTTGGAATGCGCACGGCGGTACTGATCGGCGGCGCGCCCATGGGTTCGCAAATTCGCGCTCTTGCGAGAAATCCGCAGATCATTATTGCAACTCCGGGACGCATGATTGATCACCTGCAGCAAAAAACCGTCTCATTGCAGCATGTCTCGATCTTGGTGCTGGACGAGGCGGATCGGATGCTCGACATGGGCTTTGCTCCGCAACTCAAAAAGATTTTCGAAAAACTTACCGCAGAACGGCAGACCATGCTTTTTTCCGCAACCATGCCTGATGACATCGTGCGTATGGCAACCAAACACATGAAGCTCCCGCTTCGCGTTGAGGTAGCGCCTCCCGGTACTGCGCCTGAGCGCGTCGAGCAGGAGCTGTTTGTCGTAAAGCGCGATGAAAAAAACCGCCTGCTCGACAAACTGCTCTCGGAATATCGTGGAGCGGTGCTGGTGTTCGCTCGCACCAAGCACGGCACGCGAAAGATATGCAAGGCGATCCGTGACATGGGCCATAGCGCGGCCGAGATTCACTCCGGCCGTACGCTCCCGCAGCGGCGCGCCGCGCTCGAGGGATTCAAAACCGGCGCGTACCGCGTGCTGGTCGCAACCGATATTGCCTCGCGCGGGATCGACGTTGCCGGCATTGAGCTTGTCGTAAACTACGATATTCCTGACAACCCTGAGGACTACATCCATCGCATCGGCCGCACTGGTCGCGCGGGCGAGCAGGGCCGCGCTATCTCGTTTGCGACCCCGGACCAGCGATCCGCTGTCCGCGACATTGAGCGTCTGCTCCGTACGCTGATCTCGGTCTCCAAACTCCCCGAACTCCCCCCGGAAAAACCGCGCACACCAAGCGCATATATTCCGCGCCAATCCCATCCGCCGCGCCGATTTTCAAACTCTCCGCGACCCGCCGACGCCACATCCCGCCACGCCTTTGGCAAGTCTCGTCATGCGGCAGGCGGAGATCATTCGCGTTATCCAAGGGGCTATCATTACCCAAGACGCGCACCGAGGTTTCGGTAGACCAGTCAATAACCAAATGATATACTGGAGATATGAGTATCCAAAATTTCATTACCAAGAGGCCGTATTTACTTTGGTATGTCAGCGATAAAGAGCGCCTCTCACATGAAGCGATCGTGGAAAGCGTATTGAATTACGGTGATTTTGAAGATGTCAAAAAAATGATCTCTCTGTTGGGCATGAAAAGAGTCGCCGGTATTTTCAGAAAACAATTGAAACAAAAAAGAATTAATTATGACCCCAAAATAAAAAATTATTTCAAGTTATACTTTGATGCCCATGCATAAAGAGATTTTGAGCATCGACTTCAATCTTTTTACCGGCAAAGAATTTGACAATCTTAAATTGAGAAACAAAATTTTGGGATTTGGGAAAGTGGATGTTGTGGTACGCGATGAAAACGGCCAGTATACCGTCGTTATCCATGGAGTGAGATTTACTTTTCTTCAGTACCCATTTCCGATAAACTTTTCAAAAAACTTTGATGGCTTAATAAAATTGCCTGATTTGCTGACTTTAGCGGCCATGAAGGCATACGCGCTGGGCCGCCGCGCAAAATGGAAAGATTACATTGACCTTTATTTTATCGCGAAAAAGTATGATGGCATTGCTAAAATTGTCAGTAAAGCCAAGCGGATATTCGGCCATGAGTTTAACGAAAAATTGTTCCGCTCCCAACTCGCTTATTTTAAGGACATAGATCGTTCCGAGAAAGTTATTTTTATGAAAGATATGAGGGTCGGGGACGCCGTCATTAAAAAGAGACTCAAGGAATTCAGTGTGTTGTAAAGAAAAATGGGTTGTTGATGGACAACCCATTACATTTTTATAGAAGACAAAAAGGGTAAAATTTATAAATCATCAACTCTCATCCTGAAGGAGTCGCTTTAGATGAGCTTCTATGGTGGCGTCATATATTTCCCCGCTCAACGCTTCAACTGTCATCGTGTGCGCGCCGATACGATTTTCTGCTATTGGTATACCCACCAACTCATCCATGAGTACCCCGATAAACTTCCGGATCCGATCTTCAATCAGAATCAGGCTGGGTTCGTTATGATGAGAAAGGCGTTGCTCAAGAAAAAAATAGATCGTCTGGGCTACTTCGGAGTCCCTGAATAGTTCTTCCATTGGCGCATTGACTCGTGCATTTATATCAGGGGGAAAGAAATTCTTTATGCACCGTGCCATCCTTTCGGAATAGAGGACTGATTCAACTTCGCTGTCTCCTGGGATGTCGAGATATTCGGTGAGGGTCTTTTCTTCATTTTCCGCCTGTCCAAATAGATATTGGAGACTCCACAGTCGACCGTAGGTATTTAATCTCACTAAAATATCCAGCGCATTCACTCGCCATTCGCACAGCTTTTCGATTGTCCAGATAATTTTATTAATCCCAAGCCCCTGGCCTTGGGCAAATTCAGCAAACGCAGCAAGATTGTCGTTCACTTTTTCGCTACGCTCCTCGCCAACGACATCCCAGAGTGGTATCATTTGCATGATCTCTCTCCTTCTTTGCCATCTATTCACTTATTTATTCGTGGTGCTGACATTGTTATAACATATCGGGACTTTCTCTGTCAAATAATTATATCTCACATTCAACCCTCAAGTGCAACATCGGTGTGTATGATATCTGTACATAAAATAAAAAAGGTGAAAGCGCACTTCCGGTCAAAAGACAGGAAGATTTTTTCGGTACTGGAGCAGATGGAGCTTGAAGCGATCGCGCCGCAGGAAGATTCGGCAGCGTATTTTGCGAAATTGTGCCGGGAGATTATTGGGCAGCAGCTTGCCGGGCGCGCCGCAGATGCCATTGCGGGCCGGTTTGTAAATCTTTTTCCAAAAAATCTTCCGACGCCCCGCCGCGTTATGGCGTGCTCCGAAAACGTATTGCGCCAAACAGGCATGTCCTGGGCAAAAGCGCGATCCGTGCGGGATCTTGCGCTCAAAACCGCGAAGGGTGAGTTGGCTTTTGAAAAGTTTTCGCAACTCGATGACGAGGGAGTCATCGCGGAGCTTACCAAAGTGCGCGGTATCGGCCGCTGGACCGCGGAGATGTTTCTCATATTTACGCTCGGTCGGGAAGATGTTTTTTCACACGGCGATCTTGGATTGCACAAAGGACTTGTCCAACTCTATGGCAGATCCCGCACGCGCACGCGCGAGAGCATTGGCCGCATTGCTGCAGCCTGGTCTCCGTACCGCAGTTATGCGAGTCTTGCGCTCTGGCATTTCAATGATTCGAAAAAGTAATTCAAAAACCCGCCGGGATATATATGGCGGGCATAATACGAACAAATCAAGTGCAATTTCCAGTTAGTGCCGCCGATATGTGCGTTGTACCTTGATCACATTTTCTTCGATTCCCGCGTCGTGCAGCGTAAGAACATTTTCGCGCGGGTTAAATGTCCAAGTAAAGCGATGCCCCTCATTATTGATTTTGCTGTAGCGAGCACCTTCCGGACTGTTGTGAAATTGTCCCGGAGCAATGGGCTTCGTGTCAAACGACGAGTAGCTGGGCCCCTGCGCGCATAAAAGATTTAACTGCTTTACCATCTGCGTGCGTATATTCTCCTGCGTCCCCTTGTAAAAAGTTAGATATGACTCTGCATAGCGGATATCCACTTCCCGAGGCGCTTGCGTGTTGCCGGGATCACCCATCCATACAGCTTTGGTGGGAAGTTCTTGAGGTATCGCGTTTCGCCTACGTCCTTCTTCACGAATCGCTTCCGAAAGTCCCGCAAATCTATTAAATAGAGTAGGATAGCGAAGGGCCATCTCATCCAAAATTTTGATATCAGTTGATGGCTGAGCCGCCACGTAGCGCCCGATTTCGCGATCTTTGGCGATAAGACTCGCGCGAAGCTTCCATACTTCTTCCCGAAGTTCAGTTATTTCCTGCAAAGCGAGTTCTATCTGCTCGTGGAGTGTCTCTGCCTCACTTCTCATTCTCGAGTACGCCGAGAATACCGTATGTAGGGCTTTCATGACCTCGTCCGGATGTTCGTTCTCTTCGCTCCGTACTGTTGCGGCTTCCGTAGCGTGATGCTCCTCAAGAACTTCTCCTATGACCATATCAGGTTCTCGCGCCTTTCGCGCTTCTTCTAATGCAACAATCTGTTCCCATCTCGTAACTCCGTTCCGGAGCATTATCGCCAAGGGTCTGGTGTAGACGTTGTCCTGCGCGATCCATGTGTTTATCTCCTCTATTTTCTCCCCATGATAATAGAGGTACGCGAGGTGATAGACTCGTGCGTAGCCGCTCACCGTGTCGCGCCCTATGGCGTGACCGTCTCTGGCGAGCTCCTCCATCACCCGGTTTTTTGCATTACCACCTCGAAGAGTATAATTCTCGCCCATATGTTTGAGTACTATTTTGTGTCGAACTCTGATCATAGGCGCGAAGAGCGACTCGCACTCAGGCACCAAAGCAAAAATGTCGATTGCTGCCATCCCTCACTCCTTCCATTATTCAGATTTATGAAGGTACTCCGTTTATTATAAAAGTAGATAAGAAAGTATGACTTGTCAACCCCCTGTGCGGACTGATCCGCCCGCACATTTGCGCCGCACCCGATTGACTGATAATATGGAAATATGGAACAGGCTACAACACTCGATATCCGTGAACGTCATATTGTCACTGGGCGGTATCTCAAAGACATTGTGTTTGCCGCCAATGACGGCATCGTCACCACGTTTGCGGTTGTGGCCGGAACCGCGGGCGCTGATCTCTCGCTTGCGGTCATTCTCATCATCGGCTTCTCGAGCATGATCGCGGACGGGTTTTCCATGGCCGGGGGCAATTTTCTCGGCACCCGCTCGGAAAAGGACTTCTATCGCAAAGAGGAACAAGAAGAATATCGCGAGATCAAGGAGATTCCGGAGCGCGAACGCCAGGAAGTGCGCGATATTCTTATCGAAAAAGGGTATTCTGGGGTTGAGCTTGAGCAGATGGTTGCACTCATCTCTGGCAACGAGAAGTTCTGGGTAGAGTTTATGATGCTCGAGGAATTAAAGCTCTACAGTCCGGAGGATGAGTCGCCATCGCGCAATGCCGCGATCACCTTTGCCTCGTTTGTGATCGCCGGAGCCATCCCCCTCATACCGTATGTGGTATTCGGCCAGCGTGCGTCATTTCTCACGGCAAGCATATTTTCCGGAGCCGCTCTTTTTGTGGTCGGAGCATTGCGCGCCTATTTTTCTCCGCGATCCGCATTTGCATTGGGCCTTGAGATGCTTGTGGTCGGAGGGATTGCCGCCGCAATTGCCTACGGCATAGGATTTATGCTCCAGGCATTGATTTGATCAAGTTTTCCACAGATGCCGCGTGTTGACAAGATTTGTAGGTTTGATATAAAGGTCTTACGTATGGCACAGAAGTTCAGAAAAATTTCTTACGTCTCTAATTGGTGGTTGACTTTGCACAACACCCGCAAAGTCCGGCTTTTGAATTGAAATAATTATAAATGTTGCAGCTTTCAAGCTCTTCTCGGACTTTGCGAGGGGAGTTTTTTT
>CAYVMH010000031.1:0-7526 GCA_964452595.1 uncultured Candidatus Saccharibacteria bacterium | reverse complement strand
GCGGCTTTTTCGAGAAAGTCGAGCGTGTCTATGCGCTTGATGTGCGCTTCGGCCTGCCGCCGTACAATCTCATCCCGAGAATTTTCGTAGATCAAAACCCAGATAGCGCGGGTCTCGGCGCGTAGATCCTCGCGGTTGCCGTAGGTTGCGGCAACGTATTTTACGTTTGGGGGAGCTCCGGGAGTTGCCGCGGCAACATTCATATAGATCGCGGCGTTTTTGCGGTCTTTCAGGTAGATATGATAATTCACCGCCAGATAATAAGGGATTTGCCAGTCCGGATCGGCTCGTTCAAGGCCCGCTTTTGCGATCGCGATCGCCTCATCCGTGCGGTCGCTTGCCGGAAGCACGAGCGCCGCAAACGCATACGGATAGCTGAACTTCGGGTCAAGATCGTTGATAACGCGGATGTGCGCGGCAAGACCGTTGAGTTGGTCGCCCGCAAGCGCGACAAAGCGCTGAATCACGCCGACCCAAAAAAATGCGGCTGTTGCGGAGTGAAGTCCCATGTCGCCTGCGCGTATGACCGGCGCCGGAATCAACAATAATGGCGGTTTTGGCTGTTGGCTTTTTAACGCATCAAATAAGTACTGCGTCCCGATAATTCCGGCGCATACCGCGACGCCGATCACGATGCGACTGATCTTTTGCAGGCGAATCATAAATCTTTTTTTCCAAGCACGTGCTTGGCAAGATACAGCAACACAATCGCATAGAGTGCGGCATAGAGCCCCGCAAGCGCAATCATGCCTACGCTCACCGGCATATCATGCACAACTATATTGCGAACATTAAACTTTTCAAGATTGGGAACGATGTAGTAGACAATGTGCGCGGCTGTGTTAAGCGCTGCTCCCCGATATTGTACATATTGCAGGAGAATTGAAAGCGAATGGCCGATGTACAGGACAAGTATGCCGTACATTGCGGCGGCAAACGGTGTTGCAAAGGTTGAGAAGAGCGTGATGATTGCGATAAAAAGCCCGGTCTCAAAAAGCTGCAGGACGATCGAGGCAAGGGACGCCGCGTCAAAGCCGCCGCCCTTGTACCAGACCACGCCAAGGTAGACCGCAGACATACAAATGGTAATGAGCGCGATAGCCGCAAAAAGACCAACAAATTTCCCCAAAATCAGTTCGGTCGCCGACACCGGCTTGGAGAGAATCAAATAGAGCGTGCGCCGCTCAATCTCAAGCGAGATGAGAGATGAGGCAAGGAATATGGTAATGATCATGCCAAACAGGTACATGCCTGCAAGGCCGATTGAACGGATAACCATGAGATCCTCTCCGAGCGAGATTGATCCGAGAAAAATGGTAAACAAAATAAAGAGCAGCGCAAACACCAGAATACCGTGCAGGATACGGTCGCGAATCGCCGCGCGAAATGTATTTTTTGCGATGACAAAAATGTTTTTCATATGTTGGTATCGGAGCGGAACAGCAGCATGTTTTAAGCGGCTTAGCGTACTCGCGTCAAAGCGTAAGCATGCTGCTGTTCCGCTCTTGTCCAATTGCCATAACAAATTTCTCTTCGAGGGTGCGTCCGTTACAAAATTGTTTTACGTCTCCGGCATAGACGAGTCGTCCCTTATGGATGATCCCGATCTCATGGCAGATTTCTTCCACGTCGGCAAGCACGTGTGAATTGAAAAATACGGTTTTGCCGTCGGCATGCAATTTTTTGATGATGTCTTTAATCTCACGCCTGCCGATCGGATCAAGCCCGTCAAGCGGCTCGTCAAGAAACACATGCGCCGGATCGTTCACGATCGCCTGCGCGAATCCAAGCCGCTGCTTCATGCCTTTGGAGTAGGTGGCGATCATCTGATCGCGCGCGTCATGGATGCCGACCAGTTTCAAAATCTCCCCGTACTCTCTTTCGGGCTTACGATAGCTTTTTTTGAAAAGCTGTCCGCAAAACATCAAAAACTCCATGCCGGTAAGCCGGTCGTAAAAATAGGGGTCTTCCGGCATAAAGCCGACCTGCTCACGGCATGCCTGTTCGTGCGGCTCACGGCCATCAATCTTGATGGTACCGCCATCGGCCCGCACCAGTCCGACAAGCATCTTGATGGTTGTGGTCTTGCCCGCGCCGTTGGGACCCAGGAAACCGAATACATGCCCGCTTTTTACCGTAAGCGAAAGATCATCCACCACCGGATAACCCCCATAGCTTTTGCGGATATTGCGAATTTCAATCATCACGAACAGTATAGGTTCTTCATCAAAAGAGCACAAGAGCGAACCGATTCGCTCGCGGGGTTTCCTGTTCTGCCGCGCGATGTGCTACACTACCTCCATCTGCTCTTTTACAGGCGTTTCGTTAACCAAAAAGGAGGATCGCCATGCCTCAATCTGTGTGTACCGGCTACGGGATGTGTCCAGGGTCTCTCAAGCTTGACAATCATACTATCCTCGACATAATTCGCGAGAGCGGCGGCGCTACTACAAAAACTTCGGAAGACATCAAACGCGCAACGGGAATTACAGAGCGACGCTGGTGCGACCCTGACCAAAATGAGAACGCCGCAACTCTTGGCATACGCGCCGCCCAAATAGCCATAAACCAGGCAGGCATTGAGCCGCACGACATTGATTGCCTCATATGTTCAGGGGTAGTTCCGTATTATGGTTTTGATCTTCCTAATACCGCATCCGTGATCGCAGGCGCACTCGGTATGCGGCATGATGTTCCTTCGTTTCCCATCAATGTTGCCTGCAGCGGGTTCATATATGGCCTTATGCTCGCGGACTCTTTACTCACGACCACATTTCAAAGGATTCTCCTTGTCTGCAGCGAGGTGATCTCGCTTATCATCAACAAAAAACAATTTGAGATCGCAACGCTCTTCGGAGATGCCGCGGGTGCCATAGTGCTTGAACGGCAAGAGAAAAGCCCGTATGGCATCCGTGACGTGCGCTGCTACATGTGGCCAGATGAGACGTCGCTTGTGATTCCTGCTGGCGGAAGCAAAACTCCTCTTACGCCAGAACGCATGAGAGAAATGGAACATATGATCCATATGCAGGGGCGTGCGGTGTATCGAACCGCAGTTGCAAAATTTACCAAAATGATTTACGACAGCATCGCAAGAAATAACCTACCCGTCTCTTGCATCTCCATTTATCCGCATCAGGCAAACTTGAGAATCATTCAGGAAGTGGCGGTGAGAACAGAGATTCCATTCTCCAAATTTTACGTTAATATCCAGCGCTATGGCAATACTTCAAGCGCTTCAATCCCGCTTGCGCTTTGCGAGGCTGTAGAGGAGGGTCGGCTCAAAAAAGGCGACCATATTGTATTGGCAGCCGTGGGCGCAGGTATTTCTGGAGGCAGCGCGTATCTTGTGTGGGGTTCATGATCATATGAGACCACAATCTACTTATGTCAAGGCACCCACGCCTTGGCTTTTTTTCCTTGCGAACACGAGAAAAATGCGGTATGCTCCTGAAAGATTTTATGCCGGTGTAGCTTAATGGTAAAGCAGAGCCCTCATAAAGCTCGGAAGGAGGTCCAATTCCTCCCATCGGCATCGCACCAAAGCATATGCCAACATCGCGCATAAAAAATAAAAAACATAAACTCCGCTGGAAACGGATCCTGCTTAAACTCTCGGGCGAGGCGCTCGGAGGAAAGGGAAAATTCGGTATTGACATGCATGCGGTGGAATACATCGCGGGAGAAATCAAAGAAACGTTTAACCTCGGCTGCGAAATCGCGATCGTGATCGGCGGTGGCAATCTGATCCGCGGAAGCAGGCTCGCTGGCGCGGGCATTGACCGTCCGACCGCGGACACCATGGGGATGCTCGGCACCATGATCAATGGCCTAGCGCTTCACAGCGCGCTCGAACACGCCGGGATGCCAACACGCGTCATGAGCGCCATCATGGCGATCCAGGTCGCAGAACCGTATACCAGAATACGGGCGGTTGATCACCTGGACAAGGGCCGTGTCGTTATCCTTGCCGGCGGCACCGGAAATCCGTATTTTACAACCGACACTGCCGCAGCGCTTCGCACGTCGGAAACCAAGGCCGAGGTTTTATTAAAAGCAACCAATGTGGATGGCGTATACACAGATGATCCGCGCACCGATAAAAGAGCAAAGTTGCTTCGCACCCTTGATCCAGCCGACATACTTGATCAAAATCTCGGCGTTATGGATCTCACCGCCGCCACTCTTTCCATCGAGAGCGACACCCCGATCATCGTCTTCAACGTATTCCACAAAGGAAATCTGAAACGCCTTGTTCTTGGCCAAAAAGTGGGTTCTGAGATCCGTTCCAAGAAAAGGTAAAGCATATGCGGGCGTAGCTTAGTTGGCTTAAAGCGCTATCCTGTCACGATAGAGATCGCCGGTTCGAATCCGGTCGCCCGCGTTTCCATCATATCAATGCCCTCGCGGGGGAGGGCGAGTTATTATTCTTATCCAGCATGCACGAAAAGACTTCTATTCCAAACTATACCGGTCCCATATTTCGGCGCTACTGGCGGGCGATGCGGCGTTATCCGTGGCTGCTTGCGCCATTGCTCGCGGGCACCATCGGGCTTCAGGCAGCGGAACTTACAGCGCCGCTGTATTTGCGGCGATTCTTCAATCTGCTCGCTCGGGGAACGCCTGATGCGGCAATTGCGCATCAGTTATTCGGCATTCTCGGCGTGATCTCCATCGTGTGGTTCTCGAGCTGGGCGTTCCGGCGCGCGCAGACTATTAGTTTGGTCTATCTGCAATCGCGCGCCATGGCGGATCTCATCGCATCGACGTTCGAATACCTGATCGGGCACTCGTATGATTTTTTCATCTCCCATTTTGCCGGCTCCCTTACACATCGGGTCAACCGGTTTTCCCGCGCGTTTGAGGCCATGTTTGACGCAATCATCCTACAATTTTTCCCGACCATGCTCTACATTATGGGCGCGGTGACAATCCTTTTCTTGCGCAACCGTACGCTCGGGGTGGCGCTCGGTATATGGGTACTCTGCTTTGTCGCGTTTCAGTTTTTCGTGGCGCGACTGCGCCAGCCGCTGCGCGCGGCGCGCGCCGAGGCGGACAGCGCCGTAACCGGCGCGCTTGCAGACTCTATTTCAAACCACATGACCACCGTGCTTTTTTCGGGTGCGCAACACGAGCGCCGTCTGCTGCGCGAAGCGGTGGAGCGGTGGCGCAAGGCAACGCTCCGTTCGTGGAATGCCGACGAATTGATCTGGGCCGCACTTGGTCTTTTCATGGTTGGCATCAATCTCGGGCTCTTGTACGGCGCAGTGAAGTTTTGGCAGCGAGGGCTGCTCACCATCGGGGATTTTGTGCTTATCCAGGCGTACTTGATTTCAACCTTTGATCGTCTCATCAGCATCAACCGCGAATTGCGCAGATTTCACGACGCATTCGCGGATGCGAACGAGATGGTCCACATTCTTGAGACGCCGCAGGGCATTCAAGATCGTGCGGGGGTGACGGCGCTTACGGTACACGCAGGCAGGGTTGTTTTTAAAAATATCAACTTCTATTTCCCGGCGAGTGAGCGAAAAGAAAGCAAGCCTTCTTTTCCGAGCGAGCGCCGGAAATATAGGACAACAGCCACCCCATATTTCCGTTTGAGACGTCCGGTGCTTCAAAACTTTAATCTCACGATTCGGCCGAGCGAAAAAGTGGCGCTCGTGGGGCCGTCAGGAGCGGGAAAATCAACCGTGATCAAGCTTCTCTTGCGCCTATATGATATTCCCGAGGGCGTGATCGAGATTGACGGACAAGATATTTCAGGAGCCGCACAGGAGAGCGTGCGAAACGCCGTCGCATTCGTGCCGCAGGAGCCGATACTTTTTCACCGCTCGCTCATGGAAAACATCCGCTACGGCCGGCGCGAGGCGAGCGAAGAGGAGGTGATCCGCGCGGCACAGCAGGCGCATTGCCACGAATTCATCGCCAGTCTGCCAGAAGGGTATGAGACGTATGTGGGCGAGCGCGGGGTAAAATTGTCAGGCGGCGAGCGCCAGCGGGTTGCCATCGCGCGCGCTATCCTCAAAAACGCGCCCATCCTGGTGCTTGATGAGGCAACCTCAAGTCTCGACTCCGAATCCGAAGCGCTCATCCAGAATGCGCTCGCCACACTCATGGCCGGGAAAACCGCGATCGTGATCGCGCACCGCCTCTCGACCATTATGAAGATGGATCGCATTATTGTGCTGGAAAACGGAAAAATCGTCGCGCAAGGAACTCACGGTGAACTTGTCGAGCACGGCGGCTTGTACCGGAAATTGTGGAGTATTCAGGCTGGAAGTTTCCTGAACGATGATACCGCGAAGCGTTGAGTTGAAGCGCCTGATTGAATTATGCGTCGAGATCAGATAGAATTGCACCATGTGGCATGAGTTCTCATTCGATGCACAAAGCGCCGCAAACCTATTAAAAATCGGCCTGCTGATTGCCGTTATTTTTATTTCGTTTACCTTTTTGTCTCAGCAGGGAGCAGATCTGCTCGCGACAACAAGCGCCGACAAGACGCGGAAAAACTCGCCAGCGCTTGTGCCGTCCATAGAGCCGAAAAATCGTGCGGCCGACATCAGTCCCGGCATCGTCGCCACTTCAACAATCTATTTCAGGAAGACCAATCTCCCTCACCATGTTCCCGTGGTAGGAGGGGCTGGCGCACTCGCGGTTGACCTTGAGACCGGAGCAATATTGTTTGAAAAAAATAAAGACGACGTCTACCCGACTGCATCGGTTGCCAAGCTCATGACTGGAGTTATTGCACAAGAGTCGCTCGCAAGCTCGACGATAGTCACCGCAGGTTCTGATGCAATCTCAACGCACGGCAACAGCGGCGGGATCGTACGCGGAGAGAGTTTTCGCGTGGGCGACCTGCTCTATGGGCTCCTGCTTCCCTCAAGTAACGATGCGGCGCGCATGTTTGAACTCACACAGGAGAATTTCGTCTCCTTGATGAACGCGAAAGCAGCGACACTGGGCATGACCCGCACGCATTATGCCGATTCAAGCGGGCTTAGGCAGGAAACCGTATCCAGCGCGGCAGATCTCGCGAAGCTGCTCCGCTATATCTATGCGAGACACCCGGAGATCACTACGGCAAGCCGCGCGCGCAGGCATAGCGTCGTATCGGACGGGCGCAAGATCCGCCACATCTGGGACAACATCAACTGGCCTGCCGGAGATCCAAAGTTTCTCGGCGGCAAAGCCGGCTTCACCAATGAGGCGATCGAGACCATGGCCGGAATCTGGCTCGTGAACCCGTCAAAATCAGATAGTCGGCCCATCGGCATCGTCATACTCGGCTCGCGCCGCCGCGTGAACGACGTGCGCGCCATTGTCAGATATGTTGAAACGCAGTTTGTATATGGCGCCGCAACCGTCCTTACAGACAGCATGCCAAAACCGGACGCTCCTTTCTCGGGCGCCGCGATATTTGAATCGGTCAAGGAGTATTTGAGGTAGCTTATCGGGATTTGGTAGCCACGCGCTTGCGGTAATACCAAAGCACAGCAAAGTTTGCCCCAAATAAAAAG
>CAYVMH010000030.1:0-7656 GCA_964452595.1 uncultured Candidatus Saccharibacteria bacterium | reverse complement strand
GCGGGAAAAAGGAACAATTGATGAAAAACTATAGTCTCGTTTCATTGACGATCGTCTTCCTTACGAGATTATAGGTGGCTTGATTTTTGTCCGTTTCGGGGTATGATATGGGGGTATGAATAATAAAAAAGCAAAAACGATTCCGGAGCGGGAGGAGGATATTTTGGCGTTTTGGAATGAACATAAGATTTTTGAGAAGAGTATGGCGGCGCGCAAGCGCGGCAAAAAATTTGTGTTTTATGACGGGCCGCCGTTTGCGACCGGACTGCCGCACTATGGGCATATTTTGGCGAGCGTGATCAAAGACGCGATTCCGCGGTTTGAAACCATGCGGGGAAAATATGTCGAGCGCAGGTGGGGGTGGGACTGCCACGGGCTGCCGTTGGAAAATCTTGTTGAACAGGAACTGAATTTAAAAACGAAAAAAGACATTGAGCGGTACGGGATTGAAAAGTTTAACCAATACGCAAGGGAAAGCGTGCTCCGGTACGCGAGCGACTGGAAAAAGATTATCCCGCGCATGGGCCGGTGGGTGAATATGGAGGATGACTACCGTACCATGGACTGGGAGTATTCGGAAACGGTCTGGTGGGTGTTTAAAAATCTCTACGATCGGGGCTTGATCTACGAGGGATACAAGTCTATGCACATTTGCCCGCGGTGCGAGACCACACTTGCGAATTTTGAGGTGAGCCAGGGGTATAAGGACATCAAAGATCTGTCGGTATATGTGAAGTTTGAATTAGAATCCGGTCAGAAAATTGGCGCTTTTGTAACGGACGATAAAACCTACGTACTTGCGTGGACCACCACGCCCTGGACGCTACCGGGAAATGTAGCTTTGGCTGTTGGCGAAGATGCCGAATATGAAATGTGGGAGCATAATGGAGAAAACTTGATTGTTGCCAAAGAGAGAAGAGAAGAGATCGGAGTGCATGGGAAACCAATAGTGCCGGGCGTGCTTCGAGGAAAAAGCCTTGTCGGGTTGAAATACTTGTCGCTCTTTGATTATTATTCCTCGGATACAAAACTCAAAAACCGCGAGAACGGATGGAAGATTTATCCGGCAGATTTTGTGACGATGGACGAAGGCACGGGTGTCGTGCATATTGCTCCGGCGTTTGGCGAAGAAGATATGGATATGGGAAAGAAGTTTAATTTGCCCTTTGTGCAGCACATTGCGATGAACGGGACATTCAAGCCGGAAGTGAAAGATTTCGCCGGGTTGCCCGTGAAGCCGAAAGAAGATCATCAGGCGACTGATAAAAAAATTATCTCGTTGCTGCAATCGCGCAATCTCCTCTTCGCGAAGCAGGAAGTCGCGCACTCGTATCCGCATTGCTGGCGGTGCGAGACGCCGCTGTTGAATTATGCGGCATCGTCGTGGTTTGTAGACGTGACCAGGATCAAGAAGGATCTCGTGGCAAACAACAAAAAGATTTCGTGGGTGCCGGAACACGTTAAGGATGGGAGGTTTGGGAAGTGGCTTGAAGGCGCGCGTGACTGGGCTATCTCGCGGTCGCGCTACTGGGGCGCGCCGTTGCCGGTGTGGAAATGCACGAAGTGCGGGAAGGCCGAGGTAATCGGATCGCTTGAGGAATTGAAAAAGAAACAAGGGAAAGCAGGTGATCTCCCGCGAAATCAGAGCGGAGACATTGATATGCACCGGCCCTACATTGATGCGGTGAAATTTCCGTGTGTATGCGGGTGCGATATGCATCGCGTACCGGAAGTATTTGACTGTTGGTTTGAATCCGGCGCCATGCCGTACGGGGAGCAGCACTATCCGTTTGAGAATCGAAAACAGTTTGATCCGACAAAGCAGGTCGGGTTCCCGGCCGACTTTATTGCCGAAGGATTGGACCAGACGCGTGGTTGGTTTTACTCATTGCTTGTGCTCTCGACTGCACTGTTCCGGCAATCCTCTTACCGAAACGTGATGGTGAACGGGACGATTCTTGCCCAAGACGGGCAGAAAATGTCAAAGCGGCTGAAGAACTATCCAGATCCTATGGAGATGGTGCAAAAGTACGGTGCGGATGCGATGCGCTTGTATTTGCTGTCGTCTCCGGTGGTGTACGGGGAGGATTTGAATTTCTCGCTGAAAGACTTGGATGAGGTGTATAAAAAGTATTCGCTGATTGTTTTGAATACGCTTAATTTTCTCCTGTTGTATCGGGGAAATAGGAACACAAAAACGTCAGGCAAGATTGCATCAAGGCATGTGCTGGATCAATGGATACGGTCGCGGCTTAACGGAACTGCGCGTGAGGTGACCAAAGGACTTGAGCGATACGAGATTGCGCGCGCAACCCGGCCGCTGCTCGAATTCGTGCAGGATCTTTCGATCTGGTACGTGCGCAGGAGTCGAGATCGCGTAAAATCCGATTCGGCTGATGGGCGCGCGGCGCTTGCAACGCTGGAACGTGTACTTCTTGATCTTGCGCGTCTGACGGCGCCGTTCACTCCTTTTCTTAGCGAGATAATCTGGCAGGATATTGGAGCGAAGACAAGAAAATCAGTGCATCTGGAGGACTGGCCAAAAGCGGACAAGCGGCTGATTAAAAAAGATTTGGAAAAAGATATGGATGCGGTGCGCAGGATCGTATCTGAAGCATTGAAGCTCCGCGCAGATGCCGGGATCAAGGTGAGGCAGCGATTGGCAAAATTGCAAATTACGAATGCCCAATTACAAAAGGAACTATTGAAATTGATAAAGGACGAGGTAAATGTGAAAGAAATTTCATTTGGCAGAGAGATGTCTCTTGACACCGTACTCACCCAAGAATTGCGCGAAGAGGGAATAGTGCGCGAGCTGGTGCGCAATGTTCAGGAGATGCGGCGCGACATGGGGCTGAAACCAAAGGATGTGATCCGGTGTCAGTTTGTCGGAGATGCGGCGATTGAAAACGCGGTGATCCGGCTGCAGAAGCAACTACAAAAAGATGTCAACGCCAAGGCAATCGTCATCGGTGGAAAAAAAGTATTCAGGGCGGAACGGGAAATAGAGATGGACTGGAAAAATGTGTGGGTGGGGATCTCCTAATTATACCCATTTCTCGCGCCCTCCGGACCTTCGGTAGCGGTTTGCTCAAGCGCATCTATGGTGCGCTTGATTATTTTTTTCACGGTTTTTTGCTCGTCGGGCGTGAATTTTTTGAGGACGAGCTTTTCGGCCGGGATGTTGCGTTTTCCTGCGATGCCGATGCGGAAGCGCCAGAAGGCCGTGGTTTTCAGGGCTCGGATCACGGACTCCACGCCTTTGTGTCCGGCGGATCGTTTATTGAACGAGAGTTTGCCGAGTCCGAATGCGATGTCGGCGTCGTCGTGAACGAGTACGAGGCGATCTGGTTTGATCTTGAAGAATTTGGCAACGGGCGCCACGGCGCTGCCCGATTTGTTCATAAACGTGTCCGGGAGCGCCACCATCACTTTGTTTTTTTTGAGCTTGCCTTCGGAGACACCGGCGTTCCATTTTTTTTCAAAGTGGAAGTCGGGAAGCTGCTGCTGCGTGCAGAACAGCTCGACGATTTCACGGCCGATGTTGTGGCGCGTGTTTTTATACTCGCTGCCCGGATTGCCCAGGCCAACGATGAGGAAAGGCGTTTTCATTGGATTTGCCAATATCTTAAAGTTGAGTATACTACATACATGAAAGAACGTGAACAGAGTGGCACAATCGGATACGAACTGTGGGATATCATGAAGGTGCTCTTTATCTCGCTCGCGATCGTGCTGCCGGTCCGCTATTTTTTGGTTCAGCCGTTTATTGTGCGCGGGGCCTCCATGTCGCCGGCGTTCGAGGACAGCGAATACCTGATCATTGACGAGCTCTCCTATTATATCCGGCAACCCGAGCGGGGAGAGGTGGTGGTTTTTCGCTATCCGCGCGATCCCCGCCAGTTTTTCATCAAGCGGATTATCGGTCTCCCCGGGGAGGAGGTTGACATCAAGGACGGGCGCGTGATGATCGTGAGCGCCCGGTACCCGTCCGGATTTCTCATTGATGAGTCCTATCTTGACCCGCCAAATCAGGCAACCTACCCGGACGCGCGCCGCAAGCTTGGAATGGATGAATATTTTGTCTTGGGCGATAACCGGGACTTCAGTTCGGACTCCCGCGTCTGGGGCATTTTACCGAGAAAGCTCATCACGGGGCGCACGCTATTCCGCGTCTGGCCGCCTACCCGCTTGGGACCCGTTATGGCGTCCGTTAGTATTAGTATGTAGTATAGTGTCATGCTCGCGCAAGCGGGAATCCAGAACGAAGAGAAACTGGATTCCCGATCAGGTCGGGAATGACGATGGCGTGTATGCCTGTCCGCAAATCAAAAACTCAGCATGAAGAAAAATTTTTCGCGCCGCATGATCGCCTGCCTGATCGTGAGGCGGCGACGATGTATCTTGATTCCATTGCCGCCGAACTTGCCGAATTCTATGGATTCGAAAAAATGGCGACAGCTCTCGTTGACGAGGCAAAGCCGCTTGTGGCGCTTGCCAAAGCTCGGTTATGTGAGGAGCGCATGCCGGTAACATGGAATCTGCCGGGCGGCGGAGCGCTGGCATTGCGGCTTGCCGGCGCGCTCTCGATTTTGCGAAGTTATGTCGCGCACAAGATGAATGATCTGCCGCATCCGTTGAAGCTCTCCTTTGAGGGCGAAAGTTTTTTTGTGCGGAATGCCCGGCGCTCCGGCGCTCGGGCGATTGGCGGAGCGCGGGTGGAGAGTATTGAGGAACGTGGTTTGATGATGATTGGCGAAGATACGGCGATCGCAGAGGCGGAGATCATCTTTTGTCTCTGGAAAACGCTTGCGCAAATCGGGATTCCCAGCCACACGCTGCAGCTTACGGTAAATGCGATCGGGTGTACCCAGTGCAGAGGACATTTCCGCTCATCGTTTTTGGCGTATTTCCGGACTCGGGGATCGCGCCTGTGCCGGAATTGCCGCCGGAATCTGAAGCGGCTTCCCACGCGCGTATTGTTGTGCCAGGAAGAAAAGTGCAGAACAGCGATGCACGGCGCGCCCCAGGTACTTGATTTTTTGTGCGAAGCGTGTAAAAAACATTTACGGGGCGTGCTTGAATTTCTTGATGAGGCAGGAGTTCCTTACTTTCTGGATGCGCGGCTTTTTCGCGAGGGGTCATGGTTTCATCGGTTCGTTTTTGAGGTGGCTCTTCATGCGGAGTTTTTGCCGTCCGGCGGACTGCGCGTAGAAGGCGAGCCTGCGGCTCCGGACTCAGAGACGATCATGCTTGCGGAGGGCGGAGGGATTTCTTATGCCGGCGAGTTGATCGTGGGTCGGCGGATTGATGCTGTCAGCGGGGTTATCATGCGGGATGTGCTTGAGCGCCTGTGCCGGGAGCAAGGGATCCCGCTCGGGCCTCCGACCGGGCAGAAAGTATTTTTGGCACAACTTGGGGATCTCGCAAAGCGAAAGAGTCTTGGCTTGATGGAGATGCTGCGGCTTGGCGGTATCGGCGTCATGGAGTCGCTTGGGCGGGATTCGATGAAGTCGCAACTGAAGGTCGCGGAACGGGCGCGCGCCCAGATCGCGCTGATTCTCGGTCAAAAAGAAGCCCTGGACAACACGGTGATCGTGCGCGATGTCAGCTCGGGCATGCAGGAGACGGTGCCGCAGGAGAAACTGGTCGAGTTTTTGAAACGGAGCATGCTTCGATAAGAAATAAAAATTATGAACTGTATTTTTTGCAAACGGGCGCAGGGCGACGCGGAGTTCGAGATGACGGACGTCGTGTTTGAAAGTGACACGGTCAAGGCATTTTATGATCTGTATCCCAAAGCGCCGGTGCATGTCATCGTGATTCCGAAAGCGCATATCCAGTCCATTGCCCATCTCGAAGAAAACCACCATGATATCATGGCGACCCTTATATATGCGGCCAAGGAAACGGCCGTGAAGCTGGGCCTCAATGGATATAAATTGGTTTTCAATGTTGGGCGCGACGGAGGGCAGCTGATTGATCATCTGCATCTGCATCTGCTCGGCGGATGGAGCCAGGGAGCAGAAAAGAAGGTTGAGGTATAACACGAGAGAAACGAGACGCCGGACGCTAGAAACTGGAGAGAAAGGAATTTTCTGGTTCCTAGCATCCCGTTATCGCGTTTCGCCGGATTTATGGTAGAAGTACGAAGACGACAACACGAGACGACTGGAGCGATGCTGCGCAGGTTTACGCGTCGGGTGCAGCAGTCGGGCATTTTGGTCAACGCGCGCCGGCTGAAGTCATACAAGCCAAGCATGAGCAGACGTCAGACTCGCGAACACGCCTTGCGTCGCGAAAAAAAGACGGCTGAGCGGATGCGGCTTGATAAGCTTGGGAAATTGCCCGAAAATACGAGAGGGCGAGTTCGCTCTTAAGTTTTTTGAGCATGGAAGAAAAAAATCTCAAACGGCACATTGAAGATGCGGCGCGCCACGCCCTGAAAAATCGGGAAGAGCTTTTGCTTTCAACTCTGCGCCTCTTGCTCACCGCGATTCATAATCGCGAGATTGAGCAGCGAGCTAAAACCGGCGCTGCTGATTTGGGCGATGAAGAAGTAATGGGGGTGATTAAATCCGAGGCAAAAAAACGCAAAGACGCGATCGCGGAATTTACTCGCGGGGGTCGGCAGGAAGCTGCGGCAAAAGAAGCCGCGGAGCTTGCGATTTTGGAAAAATATCTGCCGCGGGAACTTTCGGACGAAGACATAGAAAAGCTCGTCGGGCCATTGGCGGCGGGACGAGTACAATCTGATTTTGGTGCAGTCATGGGCCTCGCGATGAAGGCCGTCAGTGGACGCGCATCTGGAGATCGCGTGAGCGCGGCGGTGAAGCGGATATTGACAAAGTGATAGAATGGGCTTATCATTTGGAATATGAGAGCACGATCCAAGAAATATTATGAATACCGTATTTTGATTACGCCGGATACCCGTACGGGATCCGGGGAGCAATGCTTTACGGCATTCGTGCCGGTACTCGGTATTGCAACCAGCGGGGAATCGGTGGAAGAAGCATTTCAGAACATTCAAGAGATGATTGCTTTTCATTTGGAGTCGCTCCGCAAAGAGAAGCGGCCATTACCCGTGGAATATCCAACTGCGGACTTTATTACCACTGCCCGCGTGGCAGTGTCAGCATGATGGCCGGCAGAGGGGTGTATCCGAAAGATGTTATAAGGGCCCTGCGGAAGCTGGGTTTTTCTGTGGTTCACAAAAAGGGCAGTCATGTTCGTCTTGTCCATACAGATGGCAGGCGGGTAACCGTTGCGATTCATCCCAGACCACTTTCTCTCGGGACGCTCCATTCAATTTTGCGTCAGGCGGAAATAACCCGGGAGGAGCTTGACGCAAAATTATAAATGAAAAGCGCGTGCAAGCAGATTGGCATAGATCACGATATTGTCAAGCATTTTCCTATAGATATTCAAAAACACTTACCGAAGGAAATTGCGTCTATTGAGGTATCTTCGGCAAAGTCGCAGCAACTCAACTGGACATATCGCAAAAAGCGCACACCCGCCAACGTACTTTCTTTTTTTTATTCGCTGGAGTATGGTGAGATCATAGTATGCCCGGTACTCATCCGGGCTGAAGCCAAAAGGCAAGGCAATTCATTTCAGTACCAAATGACATGGATGATTGTTCATGGTATG
>CAYVMH010000029.1:0-7751 GCA_964452595.1 uncultured Candidatus Saccharibacteria bacterium | reverse complement strand
AGCACCACTGATTGCGCATCAGTGACATTGTAGTAGGCGTTGTTGTTGACCGTGGCGTCATCCAGTTCGTTCGTATGCGCGTCCAATCCCACCAAGGTATCATCAAGTTTGGTGGTGGACGACGCATAGCCGCCAACTGTGCTGTCGTCAATGAGATGTGCCTGGGCATTGCCGCTCACCGTCACCTTTCTGATGGCGGATGCGCCTGCGGCAAACGCATCCCCGGTAATGATCGCGCCGTTGTCCCCGATAATGGAGCCATTAGAAAATACGCCGCCGGAAACCGACGAGTTTTGTTCCATCGTGATTCCGCCGTCTCCAACCTGTGCGCCGTAGTAGAAGCCGACCGCATCTGTCGCTATCGTGACTTTTGTCTCAAGATTTTGCTGGAAATTGTCGCGCTTGCCGGCCGAGCGTATTGTTTTTTGGGTTCCGGAAGTGGAGACCGTAAGCGTGGTAGTGCCGTTACCCACATCAAGCGTTTCGCTCGCCGAATACTGCTTTCCCGACACCACGCGATAGACCATGTCCTCGATTCCCCCTTCCGCAATGTAGCGCGACTCAACGGATTTGGTAAACGCGGTATTGGTGCGCGCCTCCTGCAGAGCAAAAAAAGTAAACCCGCCGATGATCGTAAGCGACACAATCATGGTGAGCAGGGTTACCGTCAACGCAACATAGCCGTTCTCTTGTTTTGGTGTACTTTCTTTTGCCTGCAGTAATTTTTCTGACATATCTTCAATTTACCAAAATTCACCTCACCCCGCTACTCACTATATTTATCCCCACTGGCTGGCTATTGACAGGGTCTGCTGGTTTGTTATACTGACAATGTGATGACACTCTGGAGTATCCGCAAGGATAGCTCCAGATTTTTTTATTGGCTGATTTCGTCTTTGAGCTTGCGAAGGTCAATATACTTGGCTCTCTCCAGCAATTCTCTTGAGATATGACCTCTGGTGGACATAACAATAATCCATTTCCCCGCCTTTTTTATCCGATCAATCGGCACGGCAAAATCGCCGTCTCCTGACAAAAGCACTGCCGTATCATATTTCTCTTTTGTGTCGTCCATTTCAAAAGCAAGCTCCATATCCAAATTGCCTTTCCATTCCTCTCTACCGCTTTTTCTATCTTTAATCCTTTTTACTACTTTTGTTCTCAAGATATAACCGTTTATCTCTAGCATATCCAAAAATTTCCTCTGTCCCGTATTGAATTCATCAACTCCTTTATAGATAAAACACTTCATCTTATCACCACACTCTTTCTTGAGATAATCCATAAGCTTTACATAGGAAATTTTCCAACCCAAAGTTCGCTGGGAGTAAAACACATTTTCTGCGTCTATAAAGACATACACATTGCCTTTGATGAAGTTGAGCAACATAAAAGTAAGTCTTTAATACGTACCCCGCAAGGCCGCAGTTGCATGTAGCGTGCTTGAGGCCGTGAATGTGGCGTCTGCAAAGCTCGTGATTTGCAGCGTGATTATGACGGCTTCGCGCCCAAGCCCCTGGCTGATCTGATCGAATCGCAGTTGGTTGACGCGCACCGACGGCGAGGTGATTGACGTGGTTGCCGAGCCCTCTTTGCGCATCCATACCAGGCCGTTGTCAAGCCAGAAGTCAACACGATTCACGGTCTCTTCGGGTTGGGCTTCCACCTGCGACACTATACTCAACTGCCCCGCATTATTACCAAACACGCTTGTCGGCGCGTAGATGGCACTGCTTGGCGCAATCTGCTGCATCATTGCCTCTATGGCAAGACGCCCGTTGGACACAACCTCGCGCTGGACGCGAACCCGATTATACGTATGCACGATAGACATCAATATCGCCACGATCACCACCGTAAACATGCTCAATATCCCGATATAGATCACGGTCTCAAGCATGCTGACTCCCAATTTATTCTTGTGTCGGATGCGAAAGATAATCATACCGTATGACTCCAACACCGAGTGTTGCGTATATATTTATGGCGAGCTATATACCCGGAAGCCGAAATCATAGTTGCTCAAGAGTACGCCGCCGTAGGTCGGATCGGAAAAATGTCCCACCGAGCTTGAGGCAACGCCGTCCGCATAGGGATTTGACGAGCCGTATCTCCAATAGAGCAGCCCGCTGCCGCCGCTTGCGTTGTCTGTTGCGCTTGGCCTCGCCCGCAATCGTATGGTGTAGATTCGATTTGCATTCAACGAAACAAAATTTTGAAATCGAAACTCAACCCAGGGCAGCGCCACGGAACTGGTTGCGATAGTCGCGCCCATGATCTGGTTTGACGTTCCCAGCACGCCTCCCAGGGCATTGGTACGAAGCTCAACATATACATCTGACGGAGCAGTGGTTACATCGCGCCGGAGCGGCAAATCTATGCGCGATACTTTGATCGCAGTTGCAGGCGCCGTAAACGATTGCGTCAGGTCGCCGCTGCCGTTGCCCGAAGGAAAGCTAAAGTCCGATTCAAGCGCGGCGCCTTCATACGAGACCGTTTTCGTCTCGGTGGTTCCGCCGAGCGATGCCTGAAAGTTGGTCATGTATGAGATCACGCGTGTAGTCTTTGTTCCCCACTGTACATGGGCCGTTACCCTGCGCGTGCCCGGATCATCCGTGCCGCCGGAAGACACGATGCGATCTGACCCGTCGCGGCTCACTTTTTCAAAAACGACAAAACGGTCATAGATTCCGTTTATCAGACCGGGAGAACTCGTTGCCAACGACCACTTGCCGGAGATTACGACCGGATAGTAACGAAGCGAGGGGCTTGCCAGAGGAGTTTGCGTGCGCCACGCAATATTGGCAGTCCACGACTCATCTCGGACCGATCGCACCGCCTCGAGCGCCTCTCCGGCGAGCAGCGACGATTCCAGATTTTCCTGTCCGGCGCGAAAGAGCCGCAGGGCAGCGACTTCGGCGCGCGTAAAGACGAGAAACGTCATCACCACGATCCCGCATACGATTACGATCTCAATCAGACCGAACCCCTGCGAATTTTCAATTTTCAATTTTCGAATTTTCAAGCAATTATTCAATGACCGAATTCTCAATTGAAAATTTCAAACTTGAAAAATTCATTGAAAATTGGTTATTGGAAATTGAAAATTTTTATTGCTCTGACACAGTTCCGCCCGACGAGCCGACCGCAAGGGTGCGGCAATCAGCCTCGTATGTCGCGATCCAATTCCAGGCCCCGCTCAATTCAATTTCAATCGTAACCTTTTTTGTATTCAGGCGGCAATCTCGGTCAACGGAAAGTGTGGTGTCGGTTGGGGAAAGCGCCAGTGTATGGATGCGCATCACCTGATCGAGTCCGCCGATCACATTGGTGCCCGACCAGTCAAATCTTGTTTTGTCCGCATTGAAGTAGCCAGCCGTCGGAATCGTAATTACAGTATCTGCGGCAGGGGGATCGGAAAATGTGAGCTTGAGATTGGTTGAGTTATACATACTCCACGTGCCAAAATGATACGAGCGATGACGCGTATCAAGTACGCGAGCACCGGACGGTACGGACAACGGCTGTGATTCGTAGACTTTTCCGGTCTTCTCGATGACCACGGAACCTGACAACGAGGCCGACCCCGTCACCAGCAGGTTGAAAGATCCGTCCTGATCCGTCTCACCGCTCAATGGCTTGAACAGAACGTCGGAACCCCCGCCGGCAAGAGAGATGTTCGCGATCTGGACGGTCTGGGGCAAGGCAAGGGCCCGGGTATACGTGGCTGACGCATATGAGCTTCCCCGGAAAAGGGCGGCTTGTGTCTGTTCCAGATGAACACCCCATACGGATCCATCCTCGCCGGCGAGTGTGCGTGCCTGCGCCAGGCGTAACATCGAGATCACGCTCTGGCGCGATGTCGCAAGATCGTGCGAGTTGCGCGAATTGAGGAATGACGCCAGCGCAATTCCGGCCAGAATCGCGATGATGCCGGCAACCAAGATGGTTTCAATAAAGGTGAAGCCGTCGCTCCTTGGAACCGCTTTTGTCTTTGGTCGCTTAACGTTTGGCATTTAAATATTATTCAAACTCCCGTAAATTGGCTGCAGCATGGCAATGGCAAAAAACCCCACGGCAATGCCGATCACGACCATGAGCAGCGGCTCGATAATGGTGGACATGTTTTTCGTAGTATTGGCCACGTCCTCCTCAAAAAACAGAGCAAGGCGCATGAGCATTTCCGAAAGTTTTCCCGTCTCCTCCCCAACCTGAATCATCTGGATCACGATACGGCTAAACGCTTTGGGGTAAGACGCGAGTATCTCGTGCAGCTGTTTTCCGGTCTGAATTCCGCGCGCCGCCTCCCCCACGGCTTTTTGAAAAAGCGTGTTGCCGAGCACCGATGCGGTGATGTCAAGCGAACGCACTATGGGCACTCCTGCCGTGACTAAGTACGAAAGCGTCCGGCAAAAACGCGCGGCATTGAATTTCTGAATAAGTCCGCCAAAGATCGGGGCTTTTAGGATCACGAGATCAAACAGCTCTTTCCCGCGCCTGATTTTAAGCAGCCGCCAAAATCCGACCATGACGCCCGCAATCATGAGCGGAAGCGCCAATGCATATGCCACCAAAAATTTACTGATTGCGATGATGATGCGCGTTGTGATGGGAAGCTCAATCCCAAGCCCTTCGATCGTCTCACTCAATGCGGGAACCACATAAATCATCATGAGGGTGCCCACGCCAAAAAGCACGGTCAGGATAACTGCGGGGTACATGAGCGCTCCTTTCACGCGTTTTCGCAAAGTATGGTCTTTTTGCATCTGGTTTGCGACAAGCTTGAGCACGAGCGCGAGCTTCCCTGTGGCTTCGCCCACATCCACCATATTGGCAAACAATATTCCGAAAACGGCCGTATGCACCCGCAATGATTCGGCAAACGATTTTCCCCCGGTAATTGATGCGCGTATATCCTCGATTACTTTTCTGAATTTCTGATTGGTCGTCTCCTCGGCCAAAACATCCAGCGCCCGCGTGAGGGAAAGCCCCGCATTCGCCATGACCGAAAGATTCCGCGCAAACATCATTTTGTCCACGATACTGATAGGCTGCACGCGCGATATGAATGCCCCGATATCTACATTGAGGCCGGCTCTGCGCTTCCCGTCGCGCTCGCGCGCCTGCAGTAAGAAAAGCCCCTCCTGTTTGAGAAGTCCGGCAAGCGCTTTTTCGTTTTCAGCGTCCTTTTCCCCTTTGACGACCACTCCGGTCTTTTGCGCGGCTGAATATACAAAAACAGTCATATACATAAGTGTACCATGCATCCCTCTTGAGCAAAAGCCGCCGCAATGCTACCATACCCTATATGCAGCTTGAAAAAATTTTTAAAGCAGCGGTGGAACATAACGCATCCGATATCTACATCACCGCGAATAGCAAGCCCGTATTGCGCGTTGCGGGCGATCTCGTCGTTTTGGATGATTATCCTCTGCTTACCGATGAGATGGCGCGCGACCATCTTTTTGAGATCATGACTCATCCCCAGGTCGATGAGTTCAAACAAAAAAAAGATATTGACTTCTCGGTCAAAGTGCCGAATGTTGCCCGATTGCGGGTCAATGTCTTTATGCAGCGAAACGGCATTGGCGGCATTTTTCGGTTGATTCCCTCCAAAATTCCAACGATGGAGGAATTGGGCCTTCCGGAAGCATTCAAGAAAATTCCGGCGCTCCCCAACGGCCTTGTGTTGGTGACCGGCCCCACCGGATCAGGCAAGTCAACCACGCTTGCGGCGCTTCTTAATGACATCAACATAAACACAGACGCACATATCATCACCATCGAAGACCCCATTGAATTCGTGTATGAAAACGACAAGTCAGTAGTGGATCAGCGTGAAGTGCACACTCATACGGAAAGTTTCCAAAGCGCTCTTCGCGCCGCGCTCCGTGAAGATCCGGACGTGATTCTCGTCGGCGAGATGCGCGATGTCGAAACCATTTCGCTCGCCATCACCGCGGCAGAAACCGGGCATCTCGTCTTTGCGACTCTGCACACGAGCGGCGCAGCGCAGACCATTGACCGTATTGTCAATGTATTTCCCGGAGAGCAGCAGAATCAAATCCGCTCAGAACTTGCAGAGTCATTGCGCGCAGTGATCTGGCAGAAATTGTTCAAGAAAAAAGGCGGCGGCCGCGTGGCGGCTTATGAGATTTTGTTCATCACTACCGCAGCGGCAAATCTCATCCGCGACAATAAAATCCATCAAATTCTCTCTGTCATCGAGACCGGCGCCGGGGATGGGATGCAGACCATGCAGCAGTCAGTCATGTCATTACTCACCAATGACCTCATTGAAAAAGAAGAGGCGGCCGAGCATCTCCCCAAAGACCCCACGGGGAAAAAATAACACGCACCGGATGAGAAAATTAGCGGAATGCGACGGAAAATGCTATTACTGATAGTAGAATCCTTGAAAATTCACAATATTATTATTCCGCAAAAGGAAGAGACCGAGGCGCGGTTCGAGTCGCGTGTTCACCTTTTTCTTGACGCACATCGTAGAAGAACCCGCCATCTAAATGTCTCCGATGTCGAAAATTGGCTTACATCTCTTGAGCTTTGTTTCATCGGCCCGCGTAGGCATACGCATCACCAATTTTGGCGGCGTCGTTATGGCGACGATGAGAATCTTACCATTTACACCGAGCGATGGAAGATGTGGGAACAACCGAATATTCCTGCTTCAGCACAAATTCTTTCCGCTTGTACAATTCTTTTGCAGCGATACAAAAGAGGCGTGGGATGGGATGCATTTCACGCATGGCTTGCCGATATGACCCCAAGGGACTGGACGCTCCCTGAAAGTTTTTCCCTCATAGAATCAACATAGTGCTATCTTTCGCCCAATCGCGGCTCTGTATCTTCTACAGAGCCGCTTTTCAATTATTTGAAAAAATATCAAAAAGTGCTATGCTTTTCCCAGAAAAATAAGATTGGGGAGAGGTCGCATAGAGGCCTATTGCGGCGGTTTGCTAAACCGCTATACGGTGTTAAAACCGTATCGAGGGTTCGAATCCCTCCCTCTCCGCCAGTTGGGAAAATGCAAATTTGGGGAAGTCAGCTCGCGGCGCGTTCCGCGCCGCTCGCATAGGATTTGAAAGGGTTTCTTTGGCGAAAAGGAAAAGGATTTATCATAGTTACTAATAACCCAAGATTATTATGCAATAGGACTAATTCTTACACACAATGCAAAATGTAATACTCTCTATACTCTTCATCTTAATTTTAGCGTTGCCTGCGACTTATCTATATTCATTCTTTCAAAGAAGAGGACAAATGGCTCGATTAGCGGATGAGCTTGATGCTATGTATAGGCGACGAGTAAAACTCCCTGCCTTCAAGCGGTCCTACATTCAGATTTTCAACGCTATTCTCGGAGAATACAAAGGAAAGGAAGTACTTATCGCTGACATACGATTTGTTCCTTTTTCACTATATAGTGGCGGCGGTGCAGCGGCAACAAGATATGGCACGTTGATCAACGGAAAATGCTATGTGTCAAGAGACAAGTTTCTCGTAAGGCAGCTGGGGACTTCCTATCTTTCCACACAGCAGATAAAAAATATTCTCAACGGAAATAGAGATGATGAAATTTCCGAAGGAGGTCCCTATTTTGAAATGCAGAGCCATTTTGATGAAAAAGGATTATCTAAGTTAAATGCGTTTATTAGAACCCATCTCAAAAATAGTTTTTAATCACTAGACCTACTGATTAAACCACGATTCTATGCTATCATACCCACATG
>CAYVMH010000028.1:0-7832 GCA_964452595.1 uncultured Candidatus Saccharibacteria bacterium | reverse complement strand
ACCAGCGTCTCGCCGCCATTTGGGGAGAGAACCTTAATGGAAGGAGGTCGGGATAGCGTGGTGGGACCTTTGATGCCGGAGATGACAGGAGGACGATTCATAAGAGGCGGGATCGTCGGTGGCGATACTTCACCCGCGAGAATTTTGTTCGCAACCGTACGGGTCAGAGGCCCGAAGTATCCGGAGGGCCTGATGCCGTGGGCAGCTTGAAACTTTTTAACCGCATTGCGGGTGAGAATGAAGAAGTTGCCACTGATTGTTTGATTGTAGAAGCCCTGATCAGTAAGAAATTCCTGCAGGTTTGAGACATCCGGGTCATTGCGCAGGCCAAGGTAGAGGTTTCGGTCGAAGCTCACTATTGGCGTTATTTCCACCTCCTCTATGTCACCGGGTGGTAGGGAAAAATTGGCGGGAAGCGGTTTATTCGTCGACAGACTCTGGCCCAAGCCACCACCGCCTCCGGACTGTTTACCCTGAAGACTTATGAGCTGCTGCTGGAGCGCTGCAATTTGCTGTTGGAGCGCCGTGAGGGTATCGGTTTGTGCAAACGCAGTTAGCGGCGAGAGCATGAGCAGCATTGCGACAAGAGAGAATGAGTACTTTACTTTTTTAATCAAAGACATATGGACAATGTGCGCCAGCTCAGAAAAGTGCTTGGATAAGTCCTTCCCTGCCCTAGCTCTTACGTGGGTAAATGAGAATGCCAACATATAATATCACAATTTTATTTTTTTGTCCATGGCATAGTCATCGTTTGAGTAGACGAACAAAATCAGAGTAGTTCACAAAGGTAACACTTTTATGACGATCGGACGGGAAATGTTACCCCAATGGTCCGCTCGTTGGGTCTTTTGCCGTGATCGAAGTTGAGCGTGATCGCATCGTCCGGCAAAATTTTTTTGATCCGGTCCGCCCACTCGATGAGCACGATTGCGTCCGGGTCCGCGAGAATCTCGTCAAGACCCAGATGCAGGAGTTCATCCGGCCGATCGATGCGATGGCAGTCGATATGGATAAGGTGTTTGAAGTTCAATTTTTTCTTGGCGAGCCTATAGATCTTCATCAACACGAACGTGGGGCTGGTGATGCGGTCTTTTATGCCAAGCGCGCGGCTAAACCCCCGCACAAATGTGGTCTTGCCGGCGCCGAGCTCGCCCCAAAGCGCGAGTACCAGCGCATGGGCTGTCTTCATCCCCCGCGCTTCTAATGCGAGCAGAGTGGCCACTCGCTGCATCTCTTTTGGATTTTTGGTGGTGATCACGACCATGCGCCCACCATACGGCATTTGTAGAAAAATTTCGAGGGGTAACCCTAGCACGAGAACTCGTGCTGGGTAAAAAAACTGCTGCCCCGATCGGAGGCAGCAACACGACTAACGGTTACAGATAATCGCGGTATCCGGCACAATATTGATTCTGCCGCCCGGCCGGGGATCCATAGAATATTGCTCTATTTTTATACACCCGCGAGAATATGGGATGCTATACTGTGGCGCATGATAATTCGGTGGCGGGCGCGCGTCCTCGTCCTTCTCATAGTTGACCCATGCCCGATCAAACGCTTGCTCAACTCGCCTACCAATATCGGCACAGCCCAACAGCATCAGAGCCAAAAACAGACATGCTCCAAAAACGATACGGATGCGCATGGTTACCTCTTCCTTGGGCGATGATGTTTGTGTGAGTGAATATTCAAAGGAGATCCCACATAGATAAAGTATCCGGGAACGTAGTAGGGCGGATAAGTGTAGGAGTAGTGGTGGGTGCGACGAGCGGGCGTGTTGTAGGATCCGCAATCGTCGTATCCGAGCGAGATACAGCCGGCTCCGTGCGCGGAGCATCCTGTTGCAACAAGAAGCCAGCCAATCAGAAATAAAATGGTGAGTATCAATAGCAATAGAAATCCTATCCTATCATCGTGGTGCATGGTTGTCCCCTTCTTTTGTAAAAGCAACGAAATACGTGCGCTACTTGTACCATATAAAACACAGAAAGTCAAAGAGAAAAAGTGTTATCCACACCCTTGTGATTTGACGGAAACGCATGGACGCGCTACGAATTGGGGCAACTATGAATCAGGAGGACATCAAGAAAGCGAATGAATTAATCGAGCAGTCGTCTTCATGTGGTATTTTGTTGCCGGAGACGCCGGATTTCGATATGGTTGCGGCCGCAGAGGCCTTAGTTTTTATGATCGCGCATGACCAAAAAGCGCAAAAAACAGCGGGGTTGCTCTCGCCCGCGACACTCCCCGCTGATACCAACAAAACCGTCTTTCCCACACTCACCAGCCCCGCGCCGCTTTTAAAGGAGTTTATTATCTCCGTAGACACCTCGCGCACGCCCGTCTCGCAACTGCGGTACGAAAAGCCCGATAATAGTTTGAATCGCATTGATATCATCTTGACGCCCAAGCTCTCCCCGCTTGGCAAAGAGCAGGTATCGTTTCGCGAGGGCACGATCCGGTGCGATATACTGATCGCAATCGGTGTTCCGAATGTTGAACACCTCTCCAATGTTGCCGATTTTCCTCCGGATTTCTTTACAGAAAACAAACTCATCAATATCGACATCGGCGATACGAACGCGCGCTACGGCGAGGCAAATGTGCTAGACGCGGGTTGCGCATCGCGATCCGAACTCGTGTGGCGGATGCTTGCCGGCCGACCATCGTCTCCAATTGCTCCCGCGCATATCAGTACCCTGCTCTTGGCCGGTATTCTTTCTGCAACGCGCGGGCTTACTGCGCCGACCGCAACAGCGGATACGTTTTCCGCAGTGGCAGAGCTTATCCGGCTTGGCGCCCTGCACACTGACGCACAGAAGATGATCAGCGAGCAGAGTCAGAAACCGCCATTAAACCTTTTGCAACTGTGCGCCAGGGCATCAGTGCGCTCCAAACAAGACGAGCAGGACAGCATTCTCTGGTCGTTTCTTACCCTTGAAGATTTTGCCAAGACAAACCGTACCGCAGATGACGTCCCGGCGGTTCTTGAATATATCCGTGCAGCGCTTCCGAAAAATTCCGTGACTGCGCTGCTTTGGCAAGACCCCTCACGCCCTGATCCCGACGAGTCGGGACACGCGGGAGACTCTCAATCCCATGCGCCCGTCCGCGTATTGCTTTCCGGAGACCAGCAGGTGCTGGATACGATCGCGCACAAAGAGGCGGGCGAGAGAGTCGAACAAGGGATTCGCCTGGCTGCCGCATTCCCGTCGTTCCGCGACGCGGAGGAGCATGTGCATTCGTTGATTCGCGCCGCACTTTGACATATACTGGTATACAAGAATATGTCCCGGTTTCAGGAAGAAAAACAAGAGCATCGTCTTGAGCTCCTTCGCCGCAAGGAAGAAGAGGACAGTGTGCGCATGCTTGCAGACCGTTACGACCTCTCATATATTGATCTCTCCACCTTTCCGATAGACCTGGACGCGATACAAATCATTTCCGAAGACAAGGCGCGGCGCGCAGAACTCCTGATTTTCAACGCCACCGGTAAGCGCCTCAAGATCGCGATACGCAATCCAAAGAAGGAAGAGACCCAGGCCGTACTCAACGCGCTCAAACGGGACAGATATAGTGCTGATCTCTTTCTTGTATCGGCTCACAGTCTGGAGCACGGATTGGAAGCGTATACAAAAACATCAAAAGAGGAAATTCATGAGACCGGATCAATCAGAGTGTCGGAGGAGAAGATCGCGACCTTGCAACAGGAGATTCGGGATCTTGCGAACATTAAAGATCGGATTGAGAAAGCATTTTACGGCCGCACCTCAGACGCCCTTGAGATCATTCTTGCCGGGGCGCTTGCGGTTGACGCATCAGACCTGCACATTGAACCGCAGGCCGACTCAAGCCGGCTCCGCTTCCGACTCGATGGCGTGCTGCACGATGTGGCCATGCTTCCCACCAAGCTTTATACATTTCTCCTCTCGCGCATCAAGCTGATCTCCGAACTCAAGCTCAACGTGCACGACCGGGCGCAGGACGGCAGATTCACCATACGCATCCCGCAAAAACTGGGCGAGACCGCGATGGCGCGCGCGCCGGAAGACCATGCCCAAATCAGTGATATCGAGGTGCGCGTCTCAACGCTGCCGGGACCAAATGGCGAAAACGCGGTCATGCGTATCTTGGACCCCAAGGCGATTAGCGTCGGGTTTGAGGACTTGGGTATGCAACCATGGATCATCACACTCATGGCAGGAGAGCTCGCCCGGCCCAACGGTATGATTCTCAACACCGGCCCCACCGGATCCGGCAAGACCACCACGCTCTATACGTTTTTAAAGAAGATCCACACGCCCGAGATCAAGATCATCACCTTGGAGGACCCGATCGAGTATCATCTCGCCGGCATTGAACAGACGCAGATCGACGCGGAAAAAGGGTATGATTTTGCCAACGGCCTGCGCGCGATCGTGCGCCAGGACCCGGACGTGATCTTAGTCGGCGAGATCCGCGACGCGCCGACCGCCGAGACCGCGACCAACGCGGCGCAGACCGGCCATCTGGTTTTCTCGACCCTACACACAAACAACGCCGCCGGCGCCATTCCGCGCCTGATCGCCCTTGGCGTCCGGCTGGACAGTATTGCCGCGGCCCTTCGCGTGACCATGGCACAACGGCTCGTGCGCAAGCTGTGCGCCACATGTCGTGTTCCAACGCCGCTCACCGCAGAACTTTCTCAACGCATCCAAAAAGAGATAGCCGGGTTCCCTGCCGGGACTCCGATCCCCGCTCCGGAAACATGGATGGTCTTTACCCCCTCGCCACAGGGTTGTGCCGCGTGCAACGGTATGAAGTATAAAGGACGAGTCGGCGTCTATGAGATCATTGTAAACAATGAAGAGATACAGAATCTTATCCTCAAAGGAAATGTGTCCGAGTTTGATCTGATCCGCAGCGCGCACACACAGGGACAGATTACTATGGCACAGGACGGCCTGTTAAAAATACTCGCCGGCATGACTGATTTCGCGGAACGCGATCGAATTGTCGGATAACCATCATAACAACCAAAAAGCGCCGCGGGAAGCGAAAGCGCATATCTCGCGGCGCCGGGAAAAACTTCTCATATGAGGTCGTGGGCAATTCACTCCGGCTTGGGAACACGGAGACCAGGATTTCCCCCAGAAACCCCCCAGACTCTGGAATCCAGAATCTGGACAGCCAGAAACCAGAGTGCCCTGGTTCAAAAATCCCCTTAAGGCAGCAAACATGGAAATTGAGCCTTATTTGCCCACGACCTCAGACGAGAAGATCATTGTATGACATACGAGAAAGTGAAATAACAAGACATAAGCAAACGAAGGGAACGCACCCTCTACGAATATGAATAAAAGTATACCAAAATAATTGATGCTTGTCAACCCTCTTATGAATTTTCCTACAACGCCCCGAGCTTCAGAAGAAGAGTCCCAGGAAACCGGCGTGGACGCAACGCTGCGGCCAAAACGCTGGGATGAATATATAGGACAGCAGCATGTGAAAAAAAACCTCAAGATACTGCTTGATGCGGCAAAAAAACGGAATGAGCCCGGCGAACATGTACTCTTCAGCGGCCCTGCCGGACTTGGCAAGACGTCGCTCGCGCACTTGGTCGCCCGGGAAATGAACACCAATATCCGCGTCACGTCCGGTCCGGCGATCGAGCGCGTCGGCGATCTGGCGTCCATCCTGACCAATCTGCTGCCAAACGATATTCTTTTTATAGACGAGATCCATCGCATGAACAGACTGATCGAGGAGGTGCTGTACCCGGCCATGGAATCGCGCACCCTCGATATTATCGTGGGCAAAGGCCCGTCAGCGCGCACCATTCAGCTCGAGCTTCCGCCGTTCATGCTCATTGCCGCAACCACGCGCCCCGGACTGCTTTCGGGCCCGTTGCGTTCGCGTTTTGGCGCCTCGTTCCGGCTTGATTTTTACGAAGATGGGGACATTCAAAAAATCATTCATCGTTCCGCGTTGTTGCTCAATGTTGCGGTTGAGCCCGCCGCAGTCGGGCGCATCAGCAAGGCGTCGCGTTTTACCCCGCGCGTTGCCAACCGCCTGCTCAAGCGCGCCCGAGACTATGCAGACGTGCATCCGGACCAGACCTGGGTAGACACACATACCCGTTCGTCCGGCAACCAGTCCAAAACCATGATTACTGATGATATCGCGCAACATGCCCTTAACCTTCTTGAGATCGACGATCAGGGGCTTGACCCCATGGACCGGAAAATCCTTGAAATCGTCATTACCAAATTCAATGGCGGCCCGGTGGGCATCCAGTCCATTGCAGCAGCGGCATCGGAAGACACGGGTACGCTCGAGGAGGTATACGAGCCATACCTGATGCAGCTTGGCATGCTTGAGCGCACCTCGCGCGGCAGGGTCGCGACCGCGCGCGCGTACGCGCATCTGGGCATTGCAACGCAACAGCAGCAGGCCTTGCTAACTCCATGATACAGACACTGCCATTTTCCGTTCCTGTCTTTTTCATCGCCGCGATTGCCTTTGCGCTCTTTTCCGTAATATATCTCATCATTGCCGCGTCCATCATATATCACCTGCGCGCCTTCAGCCCCCCTGGACGCGCCGCCCCCTATATTATCTCAACCGTTTTTATAATCGTATCCTGCCTGCTGTGGCTTGCGGGACTTTTCTTTTTATTTCAATTGCCGCAATAAAAATTACATAGACTGTGGATAACTTTTCGACCATCGTCTGCCCCTTGCTGGACTTCGCGTGGGTAGCGTATATACTTGCATCATGATCAAACTTCATGAGAATGAGCACATTGTGCTCCTGCTTCACAAGCATTGGTTTGTGGTGGCGCGCACGGTGCTTGGCATTGTCTTCATGATCATACTGCTTGCGGTAGCGCTGCCCCTGCTTCCATTTCTGACCGATGGGTTTGATCCGGCTCTCGCATCCGCAGCCACTGGACTGGGGCTTGTGGTGTATTTGATGATGGTGGCGCTATTTGCTTTTTTTTCGTGGATGGACTACTATCTTGATCTGTGGATCGTGACCGAGAAGCGGATCATTGATGTGGAGCAGTACGGGCTTTTCAGCCGCGAGGTGGCGGAAATACCTATGGCAAGCGTGCAGGACGTGACCATGGAAGTACACGGAGTCATCCAGACCGTGCTCGGCTTTGGCACCATCAGGATACAGACCCCTGGCGAGCGAGAATTTACCATAGACGAGATTCCGCACCTTGGTAAGGTGAAAGATGCAATCCTCGACTATGCACATCGGCAATTTGAGGCAACACAAAAAACCAGTATTTCGGTATGATTTGCTATGTCCGGGCATTCAAAATGGAGTCAAATCCGACATAAGAAAGCGATTACTGACGCCAAGAAGGGCAATCTTTTTTCAAAGATGGTACGCGAGATTACGATCGCGGCGCGCGTCGGGGATCGTGATCCGGACGCGCGCATCAGATTGAAGGCAGCAATCGAGCGCGCTCGCGCAATCGGACTGCCCAAAGACAACATTGAGCGCGCCATTGCCAAAGCGAGCGGGCATGGACCTGGCCAAGAGCTATCAGAATTTCTCTATGAAGCGTCTGCGCCGGGCGGAGTCGCGATCTTGATTGAGGGCATCACCGACAACAAGAACAGGACATCCAATGAGATCAAGCGTCTGCTCAGCAAACACGACGCTCGGCTCGCAGATCCGGGGAGCTTGCTATGGGCATTTGAAAAAATATGGACGGCCGACTCCGGACATACCTACAAATCTCGTGCGCCCATTTCTTTGCCTGAACTGCCCGCTTCACTCAAAATGCTGCTCGAAGCCATTTCCGAACACAGTGATGTGCAGGAGGTGTATAC
>CAYVMH010000027.1:2861-7928 GCA_964452595.1 uncultured Candidatus Saccharibacteria bacterium | reverse complement strand
GATTGTTACGGGCAATGTGGGGGTGGGGACCACGAGTCCGGGGAGTTTGCTTTCGATACACGGAAACAGCTATGTGAGCGGCACGGCTTTCTTCGGCGGAGCCATTACCGCAACGAGCACGCTTACCCTGCAATCCACGACTGCAACCAGCACCTTTTCCACCGGAGGCCTGACAATTGGCACCAGTCAATTTGTGGTGCAGCAGACAAGCGGTAATGTCGGGATTGGAACCGCAAATCCTGCCGGCCTCCTTGATATCAACGCAAAGCTCACGGTGCTTTCCGGAGGCAATGTCGGCATCGGGACAACAAATCCGGGCAGGGTCTTTGATGTGTCCGGCGCTGCCCGTTTTTCCACAACCGTCACGATCAGCAATGCGGCTAACTGCACTGGCAGCCAGGCCCTGCAGACCAATGGAAGCGGCGACATTGCATGTGCCACGATTACACAAGGTAGCAGCTCCGCCGGTGGCGGCTGGCTCTCAAACAGCGATTTTGGCACGGTTACGCTTGCCACGACAACCTACATGGTGGGCATTGGCGCCACCTCAACGCCCTATGCGAAACTCTCGGTTCTTTCCGGCGCCACCGCAACCACAACGCTTGCCCTGGTGCCGGTGTCCGGGCAGACCGCAAACATTCTTGATGTCTATAATACCGCCGGCGCGCTCAACTCAATCATCAGCGCATCGGGAAATCTTGCGCTTGGCGCGAGCAGCATCAACGCAAATACCGCCTTGCGTCTCGGCTCCGGATTTGCAACCGGCATTCAGTTTGACGCCACAAATCCCTATGTGCTCCTGCAGGCGAACGAGAACGCCTTGCAGTTTGCCACCACGACCAGTGGCGGTTTGGGCCAGTCCCCGCTCTTTTCCATAGGTGCGACCACTACCGGCGCGCTTGACTATGCGCGCGTTGCCGTGGGAACAACAACCACATTCGGCACCTCGGCTGGCCTGCGCGATCAATTTACCGTTGCCGGGAGAATATATTCAACCTGGCGATATGTCTCATGCGATACTCCCGGGACCGATATCAGTGTGGCAATTGCCTTAGACACCCAAGGAGTATGCACGCAGGCTTTTTCCCTTGATGAAGACACAGAAGCAAACATTCCGATTGCGTCAAGCAACGTGCCCCCGTTCCTGCGCTTGCAGGGCGGTCCCACGCCCACTGCCGGCGATGGCGCGGCAATCCGTCCGTTTACCAACTATGTTTCCGCGACCACGAGTCCGGTGTTTGAGGCGTGGGTGAGGATTCCGACTCTTCCGGGCTCGGCAAACACGCTCTTTATTGTCGGGTTTACGGATGATGCGTTTGGCGCGGATACGGCGGTGCATCCGGCAGGGGGCGCATATTTTGCGGCTACCAGCACCACCTGGCGTGCAGTGGTGCGCGACGCAAGCGTGGAAACGAGCATAGATACGGGTATTGCGACAACATCGTCTGCCTTCCAGAAATTGCGCGTGGAGCTCACTCCAACTGTCGCCTACTTCTTAATTGACGGCACAGTGGTTGCGCAAATCAGCACAAACATCCCGGTTACCACCATGGGGCCTCGGGTATCAGCCGCGGTTACCACCGGCGCCGGCGGATCCGTAAGAAATATTGACATCTCGCTTCTGCGCTTGTGGACTGATGATCCGCCGGGCGGTATGCAGGCCATTGGCCCGGACGGCGCCACGTCTTCGTCGCTCGTGTTTGATCCCATCCAGGGCGCTGATATTGCCGAGAACTATCTTGCCGATGATCCGCATACGCTCACAGAAGGCATGATTCTCTCCAGTAGTGAAGGCGAGACAGCAACGGTCGGCCGGGCCGCAACGCGTTATGACCATGATATGTTTGGGGTAGTGAGCACTGATCCGCATACGGTTCTCGGTCAGGAAACCGAAAAGACCGTGCGGGTCGCCATGCTTGGACGGGTACCGGTGATCGTATCGTTGACAAATGGCGCCATCGCTCGGGGAGATCGCATTACGTCTTCAGAACTGCCCGGCGTTGGCATGCGCGCGTCCCGGCCCGGGTATGTGGTGGGGCGCGCCCTGGAACCGTTTGATCCGGAACAGGGTAAAGGCACGTGCGACGATACATTGAAAGAAACCATTGCATCTGCATCCACCACGACGGATATGGCAATGTCTTCGTCTCCGACGGCCACTGCCACAGGCGCCGGATGTTTTGGCAGGATTCTTGTCAAAATTGACGCCGGCTTTGATATGGGCATCGGGGATATGATTCAAGACGCCACAAAGGCCGCGGCAGACGTTGTCTCGGCAGCGGCGGATCTTGCGAGCGACGCATTCGCAAAGAGCGTGGATCTGGTTCAATTGGTAATAGGAAAGATTGTGGCCGAGCTTGCCATTGTGCGCGATCTTTTTGTGCATAATTTTGCCATTCTGCCGGGCGGCGGGATCACGGCACCCGCAGGGGAAAATCAGATTACCGGCCGCGGCGTGCTTGCTGCGGGATCCGCTTCGATCTTTATCGCAAACAATCATGTCGCTTCCACGTCAAAAATATTTCTGACCCCGCGCGTCGCCGTCTCCGCATCGCTTTCGGTAACCGAGATAAAAGAAGAGGAAGGATTTTTGGTGAGCATCCCGAATCCGGCGGTCATGGATATTCCTTTTGATTGGCTTATGATCTTCACCTATGGGGAGGCGCCGCAAGAGATGCCGGCGATCCAGCCTTCGGTCGTTTCAGAGAATCCAACGTCGTCAATTCCTCCCGCTCCGGAGCTCTCGCCGATTCCCGCTCCCGAATCTTTGCCTTCGGCAACATCGTCGCCCGCGGAAACAACTTCATCGTCAACAAGTTCATTACCCGTGCCGCCGGAATCGCCAATTCCCTTGCCAGGAAACACTTCTTCAGAAAACACGACCCTGATGCCGTCTGACACGCCCAATCCCGAACCCTCGACAGATGCGTTGCCGGCGCCCGCACCGTCTTCCCTATAAGGGTGGTCATGCACAGATAAAGCCGATATAATGAATAAACAGAGGCGGAGCAACGGGAATGCCAGGTCGATCATTCCTGCTTCAGCCGCGCGTATGTATTATTCCTAACCAAACTTTTTATTATGAATTACATCTTCAACAACAGACGTATCTTTCTATTTGGGTTGGTCGCAATCGCACTGCTCGGGGCAGGAGTATTCGGCACGCGCATGTATGCGGAGGCGGTTACCCCTGGTGTCGTCAAGACAAACTTAAAGGCCGCAGTTCGGCTCACTCGCTATCGGATGACATTTGACGACGTCAAAAACGGCGTCAATGTAGGCGGCAATCCGTCCAAGAAAAAGGTAACGCTCTTTGTCTTGGCCGGAGCAGACCAGATTTTGAGCATGGTTTCCAATGTTACCACCGGGTTTATGGCAACGAGCACCGGCTATGGCGTTGGCGCGGAAAGCGTGATCGCGGAGCGAAACGGAGTACAGGTGTCGGTCGGGAATCTTATGAACCCTCCGAATTTGAGCGATCCCGGGTTTGAGAACAACTTGGCGAATCTCCAGCAGTATATGTTCTTTGATGAGACCGAAAGCACGGATATTACGGTGACTGTGGTGAGCAGCGATGGTACAAGTTTGGACACGCTGACCTCGGGCCAGGTTGATTTCTACGTTACTAAAATTGAGTAGGTCAACCTTGGTCAAACCTTGATTGGTGAGGCGAAACATAAGCATATACGCGCATGACATGATATCACGATGCCTGACAGCCGCACTTATTATTATAGGTATGGTAGTGAATATATTCGCGGGCCACGCACATGCCCAGGAATTTCAATCTACGGATTTTAAGGTTCTGGATCCTGTGCTGTCTTCGGCGAATTACGCGACCTCAACCGATTTTCAATTATGGGGCTCAATTGCCCAGCTTGGCATCGGTACCAGTCCCGCCGCGGATTTTAAGGTAAACGCCGGATCTCTCTTCTTCCCGTCCGTGTCAACGCCGGCGGTTGCGGCAACCGCCGGCGACAGTCAAGTATCGCTTTCCTGGACCGCGGCAGTCGGCGTATTGGGGTGGACCGTGTCGGGATACAATATCGGACAAGCCATAGTGTCCGGCGGGCCGTATACGTTTTCTGCTTCGCTCGGGAATGTGCTCTCCTCTACCCGCACCGGGCTTTCAAACGGCACGAGCTATTACTTTGTGGTCCGCGCCGAAGATGCGTTTGGCAATCCGATTGCGACCTCTTCCGAAGTGTCTGTTGCTCCCGTGGCATCTACCCCCACTCCCGCGCCTTCTCCGGTGCCGGCTTCCGGAGGCGGTGGCGGAGGAGGCGGGGGGTATACGGCTCCTCCGGCAACAGGCGTCAATATCTCAGGAAGGGCATATCCTTTAAGCAAGGTTACCATCCTTAAAGACGGACAGATCGCCGTTACCACGATCGCCGGGCCTGACGCGAAATTTGAAGCGAATCTCACCGGCCTTTCTGCCGGGAATTATCTCTTTGTCGTATACGGCCAAGACGCTCAAGAGAGAAGATCATCGCTGTTTACTTTTCCGGTTGTGCTCACTCAAGGAGCGCTTACCGCGATCAGCGGGATTTTTCTCGCGCCGACGATCGCGGTTGACAAGAGCGAGGTGAAGCGGGGCGAAGACATTGCTATCTTCGGCCAGAGCGCGCCCCAGACGGACATCACGATTGCCGTAAACTCTGACGAGGAATTTTTTGTGAAGACCAAAGCCGACAAGGCCGGCGTCTATTTGTATAACCTTGACACGGCGCCGCTTGAAATCGGGCAGCACCTCACGAAATCAAAAGCCGCGCTGCATGGCGAGGTGAGTGTGTTTGGCAAAGCAGTCGGTTTTGCGGTTGGCAGTAAGACTGTTCTGGCCGCCCCGGAGAAACAATGCCAGGCCAAAGCTGATCTGAACGGAGATTGCCGAGTGAACCTCATTGATTTTTCCATTGCCGCATACTGGTATAAACGACCGCTTTCCGCAGAATTTAAGTCAAGAGAAGCAACGCGGTTAAACGGCGACGGCAGGATTGACCTCGTCGATTTCAGTATCATGGCATTTTATTGGACGGGGTAGTCCGGTAAATTAAAAAGTAAAAA
>CAYVMH010000027.1:0-2761 GCA_964452595.1 uncultured Candidatus Saccharibacteria bacterium | reverse complement strand
TGCCACTGACGACTTTGGCGGCCGAGCTTCGTATTGAAACAAAAAACCAAGACATTGCCGTCGGTCAGCAGTTTCAGATCGATGTTTTTGTGGATACCAACGGAGAATCCCTGAACGCATTTGAAGGGAGTGTCACATTCCCCGGGGGAACCGCGGACTTGCAAGAGGTACGGGACGGAAATTCAATCGTGAATTTTTGGATTGAAAGACCAAAAAATCAAAATGGCGCGATCTTATTTTCCGGCATCGCTCCCGGCGGATTCAACGGCAAGAACGGTTTGATTTTCTCGGCGATTTTTGAAGCTCGTGGCGATGGAGTTGCCCGGTTTGAGGCTGAAGACGTAAGGATCCTGCGAAACGACGGAGCCGGTTCTGCGGCGATTCTGACGGTGAGACCTTTTGAGGTGACTGTTTCCAAAGAGGTACGGACCGGAACTCCCGCGCTTCCCAAAGTGGAAGATCGTGAGCGGCCCGAATCGTTTGCGCCGGAAATCGCCAGAGACGAGTCGCTCTTTGACGGCAAATGGTTTTTGGCGTTTGCCACGCAAGATAAAGCTTCCGGGATTGATCATTATGAAGTGAAAGAATCGCGGCAGAGGATTTTGGGCATGTTTCAGAAATGGTCTCGGACGGAAAGCCCCTCTATTTTAGCGGATCAGGAATTGCGTAGTTTCATCTGGATAAAAGCGACTGATAAAGCCGGCAATACGAGGATCGAAACAATTTCGCCGCAAAATCCGTTGCCGTGGTACGGAAATTATGGGAATTGGATCATCATTACAGCAGGAGTTCTTGCGCTGCTGCTTGCGGCAAAAAAATTATGGAGAAAAATGCATATCTGAAAATATTTGCATCAGCTGCTTTTACTTTTGCCTTTTTGGCGATAACGCCGCAATTCGCCCACGCGGCGAAGTTATACTTTTCCCCTTCTTCCGGATCGCATGCGGTTGGCACCGTCTTTCAGGTAAGCGTATATGCGTCAAGCGCGGATCAGGCAATGAATGCCGCCTCCGGTATTGTGACTTTCCCTCAAGACAAATTGGAAATCGCTTCTCTCTCAAAAACCGGCTCCATTTTCAGTTTGTGGGCGCAGGAGCCGGTATTTTCCAACTCCGAAGGCAGGATCAATTTTGAGGGTATTGTTTTAAATCCGGGTTTTACGGGCGCTATCGGAAAAATTGTCAGCATCAATTTGAGAGCTAAAACAGTCGGCGAGGCTCGACTCGTCTTTTCTTCCGGTTCCGCGCTTGCCAACGATGGAAAAGGGACGAATATTCTCTCGGGTTTGGGGGATGCCGTTTTTTCTCTCGGCGGAGTCGCTCCCGCAACAGTCCCGGAAGCGACAGCGCCGGGAGAGATAGACACACTATCAGCCCCCACTATTTTTTCACCAACGCACCCCGACCCCGACAGGTGGTATGCCGATAACAATCCGAAATTTATGTGGGCATTGCCTCGGGATGCGACCGCCGTCCGCCTGCTCGTGGAGAGAACCCCGGCTGCCGTCCCCACGGTTACGTATATTCCGGCAATCAGCTCACGAGAACTGGACAAACTTGAAAATGGCATTTGGTACTTTAGCGTGCGTCTGCGCAATGACGCGGGATGGGGAGCAATTTCTCGTTTTCGCTTCCAGATTGACACCGAGCCCCCAAATGTTTTCAACATAACGCAGGTTCAGTCAAGCAACTTCTTCAGCGCACGAGCGTCCTTCCTTTTCAATGCCGAGGATAAAACCTCCGGCGTTGAGCATTATGAAATTCAAATTGACGACGGCGATACCATTCTCTGGAGAGATGACGGAACGCATCAGTATGAGACGCCCCTGGTCGGCACCGGGGCGCACACGATAACGGCAAAGGCGATTGACCGGGCAGGCAATGCGACTGTCCGATCAGCGACATTTGCCGCGCCGGCGATTTTTATTATCGGGACCCGGATCATCGGTTTTCTTGCGGTAGCGGTGCCGGTTGTCGCGCTCGTTCTCGTGCTTTTATTTATCCTGTGGCACGGCTGGCATCAAATTTCTTTGATGAAGGGAAAACTGAAAAAAGAAGTCAACGAGGCGGAATCGGCCCTTCATAGGGCGTTTGATTCGCTGAAAGAGGATGTCCGCGAACACATAAGACGCTTGAAAAAGCCAGAACCAGGCGGGAGCTCACGCAAGAGGAGGAAAAAGCGATAAAGCAGTTCAAGAAAGATTTGAATGACGCAGAGAGACTCATAAGAAAAGAGCTCAGTGATATTGAAAAGACAGTGAAATAGTCAGAAAAACCGCTGGAAGAAATTTCGAATCTTCGCTACTATACAAATAGCAAGGGCATGACGGAAGTATGTGTGCGTGGGGGGAAATCCCCATGCCCGATCGAAATCAAACAGAGGTCAGCCCCGCCGCCTTGCAAGTCATTGCAAAGCACCACAGAAAAATGGGACTGTTGCCGAATAGCCCCGTTATCCACAGAGCAACATGATGGTGAAAATGGTACAATGAGCATAGATTACTTTGAATTACGAAACCCCTCAAGGCCTTAAAAACTAGGTGCAGCTTGAGCCCATAGTAATGCCCTTTTCCAGAGTATCCCTATGCGGCAAGTCCAGACATTGTTTTATGTGATTTCGCATTCTTCTTCAGACACACGGGGATGTCAGTGGAGTCAGTGTGTTTGACAGAATGAGCGTGTCTGCGGTTCATGCGAAGAATGATCATCAAGACATACAGGGCAAGGAGCGCGCGCCGATTCATGTTGACCACCAGTGTTGT
>CAYVMH010000026.1:3992-8103 GCA_964452595.1 uncultured Candidatus Saccharibacteria bacterium | reverse complement strand
CCATACTATGAAATGAAACTATGAAGATGCCGCGGCCTCGTATTATGGGAATTTTGGGAAAAATAGCGATCATAAAAGCCGAAGACCCGCCTCGTTTCGGTATGCTCACTATTCATGTTGAAGGGATTGGCGGCAAAACCACGGGCTTTCGCCGACTTGGTGCGCACTTTTGCAACAATTCTCTCAAGTGTTCATTCCCGTTCATACTCACATATAGACGCCTTTTACAAAGAGCGCTTCTTTTTTTATACGGAATATGGTACTCTCCTGCGTATGCGCATTCTTGCGATTGAGACGAGTTGCGATGAGACTGCGGTGGCGATTTTGGAGGAAAGCGGATCAAAACGTGACCCCCAATTTCGCGTACGCTCAAACATTGTCTCCTCGCAGGCCGAGCTACACACAAAATTTGGCGGCGTGGTGCCGAACCTGGCGCGACGAGAGCACGAGCGGAATCTTGTGCCCATTGCCGCCGCTGCACTGAAAGAAAGCAAACTTTTGAAACACGCTCCCAAAAAATCTGCGCCGTACAAAAAAGTATTGCGGCTTGATACGATACTCAACCGCGAGCCGGAGTTGCTGGCACAGTTTAAAAAATCCATCCTGCCGCTCGCCGTACCCGACATTGATGCCATCGCGGTCACCTACGGCCCCGGCCTTGCCCCGGCGCTTTGGGTGGGAGTGAATTTTGCCAAAGCATTAAGCTATCTTTGGGACAAGCCGCTGATTCCCGTGAACCACATGGCCGGGCATTTCTACTCGGCGCTCATTGACACAAGAAAAGGATTGTCCAAATCAAAAGCCGTGTATAAAAAAATATCTTTTCCGGCGCTGGCGCTTTTGGTAAGCGGAGCGCACACCGAACTCGTGCTCGTGAAAAAGCACGGTGATTTCAAGATCATCGGATCCACGCTCGACGATGCCGCGGGCGAGGCGTTTGATAAGGTTGCGAGGATGCTCGGATGTGGTTATCCCGGTGGGCCGCTTATTTCAAAGGCGGCGCTTCTGGGGGACAAATCGAAATACAAAATTCCGCACGCGTTGCCGCGCCCCATGCTCGCACAAAAAAACTATGACTTTTCGTTTTCTGGACTGAAAACCGCGGTGCTCTATCTGATACGCGATGAGATAAAAGACCACTCGCTTGCGGCGATGCGGCCATTGATTGCAAAAGAATTCCAGAATGCGGTTGTAGACGTACTGGTCGCAAAAACGATCCGCGCGGCAAAGGAATTTAGAGTCAAAACCGTAACACTCGGCGGGGGAGTCGCGGCAAACCAGATGCTCCGGCATAAACTGCAAAATATCCTCCGTCGTGAGATGCCGAAAGCCGTATGCTGTATGCCGGAAGCTGCGCTAGCTGGGGATAACGCCCTCATGATCGCGCTCGCGGCATATTTTTGCGGCAAAAAAACAAGCCCAGACAAAGTCCGGGCGGATGCGAATGCGACGCTTTAATATATAAATATCAGTAGAGAGTAATGTCAGGATAATCAGGGTGAGAGGTACTGCCCATCAGACGAAAGTTGCCGGAAGCTGTAATCCGAGGAGACGCGACGAAATACTTTTGGATTGCATAGAGAATATCACTCTGTATCTTGAGCAAAAGACTATAAAGATAATCTCTCTGATCAACTTTTGTTCGTCCTTTCTGTCCGTTTGCCAAGAACGATAACCAACCTCCCCCATTCTGTAAGACCGACTGCATTGCCAGATAATCTATTTCTTTGCAGTGCTCGTCACGGCGCATAAACAATTTCACTTGCGCGCCGACAAATCCAATTTTATCATCAAACTTCACACATAATTCATAGCACTCGACCTTATTGATGATCTGTATCATCTATCTCTCCTTTTCTCAAAGATCAAATTATGATAGAGTCAACCTATCCTTTTTTGAAACATATGTCAACAAAACTTACTTCTCAATACGATCCGAAGGATGTGGAAGATCGCATCTCCCGGACGTGGGAACAATCCGGTTTTTTTAATCCGGACGTTTGTGTCAGAAAAAAAGCGACCACGAAGAACGCGCCGGTGTTTTCCATGGTATTGCCGCCGCCCAATGTCACCGGCACCCTGCATCTGGGCCATGCGTTTGAATTGACACTGCAGGACATTATGGTGCGATTCCAGCGCATGAGAGGAAAACGCACGCTCTGGATTCCGGGTACGGATCACGCGGCAATCGCCACACAATCTAAAGTAGAAGATACGCTCTATAAAAAAGAGGGAAAGACGCGGCACGATCTCGGGCGCGAAGAATTTCTCAAACGCGTTGAGCGATTCGCGCGGGAGAGCCACGACACGATCGTGCATCAGATCAAAAAAATGGGCGCATCGCTTGACTGGAGCCGGGAGGCATACACGCTTGACGAGAAACGAAATCTTGCGGTACGCACGGCATTTGCGCGGATGTATAAGGCGGGACTGATCTATCATGGCAGCCGGATGATCAACTGGGATCCGGGTCTCAAAACCGTCATCTCGGATGATGAGATCGAGTGGAGGGAAGAGACCGCGCCGCTCTATTATCTCCAGTACGGCCCGTTTGTGATCGCGACAGCACGACCCGAAACGAAATTCGGCGACAAGTACGTGGTCGTGCACCCCAACGATACGCGGTATGCAAAATACACACACGGACAGACGATCGAACTTGAATGGATCAACGGACCCGTAACCGCAACCATCATCAAAGACAAGGCGATCGACATGGAGTTTGGCACCGGGGTTATGACCATCACGCCATGGCACGATGCGACCGACTTTGATATTGCCGAGCGGCATCATCTGGAAAAAGAGCAGATAATTGACTATGATGGCAAGCTCTTGGCGATCGCCGGAGAGTTTGCAGGCATGCACATTAAAAAAGCGCGGCCCGTGATCGTGGAGAAGCTGCGGACTAAGGGATTACTCGTCAGAACCAATACAGAGTATGCCCATCGCATCGCAACCAACAGCCGCGGCGGGGGAGTGATAGAGCCGCAATTGAAGGAGCAGTGGTTTGTGGCCGTGAATAAAAAATTTCACATGCCGCACTCAAAGATCAAAGGTATACAAAAGGGACAGCGCATCACATTGAAAGAACTTATGCGCACGATAGTAAAGACGAGACAGGTCGAGATCGTGCCAAGACGTTTTGAGAAGATATATGTGCACTGGGTGAATAATCTGCATGATTGGTGCATCTCGCGGCAGCTCTGGTATGGTCACCGAATCCCGGCATGGTATAAAAATGGCAAGACATACTGCGGTATCACGCCACCAAAAGGCAAGGGATGGGAGCGGGATCAGGATACGCTTGATACATGGTTCTCGTCCGGCATGTGGACGTTCTCCACGCTCGGATGGCCCAAAACGACTTCGGATCTGAAGAGCTATCACCCGACGAGCGTGATCGCCCCCGGTTATGAGATCCTGCAACTGTGGGTATCGCGTATGATCTTAATGTCCGGCTATATGCTCGGCGAAGTACCGTTTCGCCGCGTGTATTTCCACGGTATTGTGCGGGACGAAGACGGAAGGAAATTTAGCAAATCGCTGAATAACGGCATTGATCCACTGGAGGTGATTGCCGCGTACGGGACTGACGCGCTTCGCATGTCTATGACCATTGGTATCGGCCCGGGGAGCGACGTGCGTTTCGACATTGATAAAGTAAAGGCATACCGCAATTTTACCAATAAGCTTTGGAATATTGCGCGGTTCATCTTGCTTCGTTCTGAAGAAAAAAGCTCCGGCGTCAAACCAGAGTTTTCGGCACAACAACAAAAACAGCTGCGCGATCTTGCGGCGCTCGTGAAAAAAGTCACCAAGCATCTCGAGGCCCTTGAATTCCATCACGCGGCTGAGCTTTTGTACCACTATACATGGCACACGTTTGCTGATAAGATTGTAGAGAATGCCAAACCGCAGTTGATGGACGAGGATCCGGGCAGGCGCACGCAGGCCACAGCGTTTCTGCTTGAGATCTTCACGACCCTCCTCAAGCTGTTGCATCCCTTCATGCCGTTTGTGACGGAAGAGATTTGGGCACAGTTTCCTGCGGCCGGACGGAAGAAGAAAAAACTTCTTATGGTGGAGCGCTGGCCGTCTTAGGGCATTTTTA
>CAYVMH010000026.1:0-3892 GCA_964452595.1 uncultured Candidatus Saccharibacteria bacterium | reverse complement strand
TTAGGGCATTTTTATGCACACCCAGCTTTTTACGCTCTTTGGCTACTCATCCGCGGAGCTTGCGGCAATTGCGGGCGCCAACGCGGCGTACCTCGGGCTTACCTTCATCCCGCCCATATTGTGGCTACTCTTCTATCTGCGGGAAGACGCGCATCCGGAACCGAAGCGATTTCTGTTGATCACCTTTCTCGGAGGCATGGGCGCCGCACTCCTTGCGATTGTTGCGGAAGTTTTTTTTCTGGGAGATCAGGGCGGCATCTTCTCACTGCATGCGCAGACGACTGGACGCATATTGTTCGTTTTTGCTACCATCGGGCTGATTGAAGAATACGCCAAGTACCTGCCGGTAAAATTTTTGATGCTGCGGCGGCCCGATTTTGACGAGCCCATTGACGCGATGATCTATATGATGACCGCGGCTCTTGGTTTTGCGGCAATGGAGAATGCGCTCTTCCTTCTGCCCGTATTTCACGAAAGCGTTTCTGCCGGGCTTGAGATCGCGACCAACCGTTTTTTGGGCGCCAATCTCCTGCACGCGCTCTCGTCGGGCATCGTCGGGTTTTTTCTGGCGCGCGCATGGTTTCACCCCAAGCGCGCCCATTTCGTTGCCGCCGGCATTTTGCTTGCCGCGCTCTTGCACACCGGATTCAACTATCTTATACTGAAACAAGACGCGCTCGGGCAGGCAACACTGTATCTTGTATTGCTGCTGTCATTCATGACCGTCATGGTGCTCATAGATTTTGAACGCCTCAAGAGAACCGTAAAATAATAAGGTATGACCTCTATGTCAACATTTTTTGAAAAATTGACCGCATCCCGCCCAAAAACGTCAGATGGCGGCGCCGCGACCGCAGATTTAGGCGCCCGCGCGCGACGCCCCGCGCCGGCATCTCCAAAACCAGCGCCACAGACCAAGGAAGCCGACCCTAAAATTCACGCCGAAATCAATTCCCCCGCGCCTCTCGCGGCAGAGGAAGATACGCATATGGCCGAAGAGGAAGGAGAACTCACCGTTGACATCTATGACCATAACGATGCGATTGTGATCCAGTCCACCGTTGCGGGGGTCAAGCCCGAAGAACTGGAGGTATCAATCACGAGCGACATGGTAAGTATTAAAGGCACGCGCCAGCCGATCAACCATGTGCCGGAGAGCCATTATTATTACAAAGAACTCTTTTGGGGAACATTTGCCCGCACCGTAATCCTGCCCGAGGAGATTGACGAACACAATACCGAGGCCACGCTCAAGCACGGACTGCTTACCATCAGTCTGCCCAAGAAAAAGAAGGGTCTCGCCCACGCGCAAAAAGTCAAAATCAAGACGGTGTAGCCATCATATGGACGCCCGACAACAAAGATTCTCCGCCCACAGCGGAGAATCTTTGTTGAGACCGCACCAACAGTATGTGCGTTATACTTGGCATGTGCGGCATTATCGGATATATCGGGAAGAAAAAAGCTCTGCCAGTTCTCTTGGACGGATTGCGGCGCATGGAGTATCGCGGGTATGACTCCGCGGGTATTGCCGTGCTTGAGCGCGGGAGCGTGTTTTCAAAAAAAGAAGTCGGCCAGATCGCCCATCTGCAGGAAAGACTTACCGATGCCGACACTCATGATGGCGCGCTCGGTATCGGGCACACCCGGTGGGCCACGCACGGACGAGTTACGGCCGACAACGCCCATCCGCACGCTGACTGCGCCAGACGCATCTGGATTGCACATAACGGCATTATCGAGAATTACCGGGAACTTAAACGCGAACTAAAAACATTTGGACACGCCTTCCGCTCCGAGACGGATACCGAAGTCCTGCCGCATCTCATTGAGGAGATTGAGAAGCGCTATCCAAATGAGAATTTCGCCGAACACATCCGCCGCGCGCTGCTTCGCGTCAAGGGAACATACGGTATCGCGGCCCTTCATGCGTCCTATCCCAATATGCTCGTCGCGGCCAGGAATTTCAGCCCGCTCCTGCTCGGCGTCGGCAACGGCGAGTACTTTGTCGCGTCAGATGCGTCGGCCATCCTTGCGCACACAGATCGCGTGATCTATCTTGACGACGGCGAGCTTGCAATCCTCACGCCCGATACGCGCGAGATTGTAAACCTTGAAAATATCCGGCGCGAAAAAGACACGCACACTATTGAGTGGTCGGCAGAGGAGGCGGAAAAGAAAGATTACCCGCACTTCATGCTCAAGGAAATTTTTGAAGAACCTCTGGCGATCGAGAATTCAATCCGCGGACGGATCATCGCCGATACCGGCCACGCAAAACTTGGCGGGCTTGCCGAACACCAGGAGATCCTGCGCGCAACTAAACGCATCCTTATCGTTGCCTGCGGCACCGCATATTTTGCCGGCAGAGTGGGCGAGTATCTGCTTGAAGAATATGCGGGCATTCCGGTGGAGGTGGACATAGCATCGGAGTTTCGCTATCGCAAACCCGTGTTCCGGGAAGGGGATTTGTGTCTGGTGATCTCGCAATCGGGCGAGACCGCGGATACTCTTGCGGCATTACGGGAAGCAAAAGAAAAAGGCATACCCGTGATCGGCATTGTAAACGTGATCGGCTCAACCATCGCGCGCGAGACCGATGCCGGCATCTACCAGCACATCGGCCCGGAAATGGGTGTTGCCTCAACCAAGGCGTTCACCTCGCAGGTCGCGATCCTGACCCTGCTCACCGTTCTATTGGGCAGAAGCCGCGAGATGTCGCTCGCGACCGGACAACGCATCGCGACAGAACTTCAAAAAATTCCCGAGCTGATGCGGCGCGCGCTTTCCCAAAATAATCATATCGAGCGCATTGCTGAAAAATATCAGCCGTACCAAAACTTCTTATTCCTTGGCCGAAAATACCAGATGCCGGTTGCCTGCGAGGGCGCGCTCAAGCTCAAAGAAATATCCTACGCGCACGCGGAAGGGTACGGCGCCGGAGAACTCAAACACGGCTCCATCGCCATGATTGACAAAAATGTTCCGTCCGTCTGCATGACACTGCATGATTCCATGCGCGAGAAAATGATCTCAAACATCCAGGAGATCAAGGCGCGCAACGGTCCCATCATCGCCATCGCGACCGAAGGAGACACCGAGATCGCATCCATTGCTGACGATATTATTTTTATCCCTAAAACGCTTGAGGCGCTCTCACCCCTGATCTCCGTCGTTCCACTCCAGCTTTTTGCATACCACTTTGGGGTCTTGCGCGGCTGCGACGTGGACAAGCCGCGCAATCTCGCAAAATCTGTAACGGTGGAATAGCACAAAAGCGGTCTGTTACCTCGTGCGATACTCGCGTGTTATATCAGTAGCATCAAGAAGATCACAAGATCTTTCACAAAAGGAGTAGCGAGTGAGCAAAAGAATTCTTGTCTTTACCGATTCTGACGGCGTATTGAAAGAAGACAAAAGGCCCGTTGTGCAAGATCTCATTGATGTCATCGCGCATGCGCGCCGTGCGCGCAATATCATCGTTGTCAGAATTACCGGAGCCCCGGCAAGCCATCTTCTTGACGGATTGACCGTTGATCGCGCGTTTGCAGAAACCGGCGGCGTGGAATTACTGCATGACGGAGTAATCCGGGTCTTGCCGCACGCGCATTATGCGGCAGACGTGCTTCGCAGACTGAAACAAGCTCTGGACATTACCGCAGACGACGGACACGTTGATACCATACATGGCGCTTTTGGTCTTGAGGGCGTCAGATACACCACATGTACGGTGTTTTTCGGTAAACATCCGTTGTATCCGGAACACACGACCTCGGCAGACTATAAGAAAGTTGCCGACTGGATCCAGGGGCATATTCTGAATCTCAAACTGCCCCTTTTTATGAAATCAGGCGCAACCGAGACGTATCAATACTTTGACATCGGCCATCCC
>CAYVMH010000025.1:0-8676 GCA_964452595.1 uncultured Candidatus Saccharibacteria bacterium | reverse complement strand
TCGAAAACCGGTAGGGGAGCAATCCCCTCGGAGGTTCGAATCCTCCCGCCTCCGCAGATTGATACTTCCGCGTTTGAAAGGGTTGCTCCGCGCGGCCGCGAAGCGGCATTACTTACCCACACCCTGTCGATCGCCTTTGGCGACAAAGACCCATAGGGGATTACACCGCGCCACCTCTGTGCACGAGTAATGAGCCAATAGCGGAAGTCATGATCAAAAGGATTAACACGCTGCCCACCTACACTTTATCGGAAGAAGCCCCAAAAGCCAAGCAAATACGGGAGCTTTCTCTTGAACGAGAATGGCTGGTCAAGGAGCGCTCACGGCTCAAGAATCAGCTCCATATCCTGCTTCATCGGATACACAACACCGGCTACCGTGCGAAGTTCAAACACCCGTTTTCCAAGAAAGCTCTGCGGTATTGGATGAGAAGCGTCCCCAAAGACACAGATATTATCTTGGAGCAAAGAATGAAGCGAGCCGTGCGCCGCCTGCTTGATCTGCGGGAGGAGATTCAAGAGATTGAGGAAGAACCGGAGGCGTTGATGAAAAACAATCAACACACGCTGTCCGCTGCTTCCGGTTGCGGCATAGTCATTGCCGCAGAGATCATCGGAGAATGAAAGCGAGCGATGTCGCCTTTGATGGACCTACGGGGAGTCGAACCCCGGCCTCCTCCATGCCATGGAGGCGTTGTACCGCTTAACTATAGGCCCAAGTGAGAAACAATGGTTGTATTGTTACCCATTATCGGATTTTTGCCAAGATCCTTGTGCGATCGGGCATGTACGGTATATGATCAAAGAATGGCGCGTAAAACCATTCAAACCATCGCGCTGGCGGCAGTCGCAGGAGCGCTGATCTTTGTGTATCAGGATACTATAGGGAGTTTTTTCAAACAGCACGCCCGAGAGGACGCCGTATTGCAAAACCCGCTCGCGCAACGTGAGCGCAGCATTCCCACATTGGAGAACTTGCTCGAAAAGCTTGAGCACAAACCTCGTCCATGCGAGCAACCTATTTTGTATACCATTGATTCTTTTGACGCGCGGTTTGAGATCTCCCGCAACGACTTTATCCGCGCCATACAGAATGCCGAGCGAATCTGGGAAACGCCTGCCGGGAGGGAGCTGTTTGCGCACGCGTCAGGCACGCCCGGCACGCTTCTCAAGATACGTCTTATCTATGATGCGCGCCAGGATGCGACGATACAATTGCGGCAGTACGGCATGACTATACGCGACAGCAGAGAATCATACGATGCGCTCAAGGCCGCGTACGAAACACTCACCGACGCGTACGCGGAAGACAAGATTCTTTTTGACGCGCGCATTGCGGCGCTTCACGCGCGTGAAGATACATACAACCAGGAGGTGGCGATGTGGAACGCGCGGGGCGGAGCGCCCCAGGAAGAATACGATCGCCTCAATGCCGAGAAAGCCGCTATTGACGCGGAGATGGTCAAAGCGAATCTGCTCAAAGACGCCTTGAACGTGAAGGTGGACCGGATCAACGCCATGGTGGTGGTGCTCAACCGCCTTGCCGCAACCCTGAACATTCAGGTAGCCCGGTACAACGAGATCGGAGGCGCCCATACCGGAGAGTTTGAGGAAGGGGTGTACCGCAGCGGCCCGGACGGTCAGGAAATCGACATCTACCAGTTTGATACCCACGCAAAATTGGTGCGGGTGCTCGCCCACGAATTCGGCCACGCGCTCGGACTCGCTCATGTGACCGACCCGAAAGCGATCATGTATCGGCTCAACCAAGGCATGAACGAAAAACTGACTCCTGCCGATCTTGCCGCGCTCAAAAATCGCTGCGGGATCGAGTAAAATCAAGTCATGCACCATCCGACTCGGCGAAAACGCGTAGTCATTTACCAGAAGCGGCGGCATCTTGTTGCCACACTTGTCGTGCTTGCGGCTCCGTTTCTTTTTCTGCTTGTTTTTTCCCGGCTCGTGCACGTTGCCACCGGCGCGCTCTTTTTCGATGTATTGGTATCGTGTCTGCGGCTCCTGGCCGCCTACGCGATCGCGGTGGTGCTCGCCTGGATCGGAGCGGTCGCGTTTTACCGCGGCAGGCGCAGCGCGATTGCTTTGCCTATTTTTGACGTGTTGCAGAGCTTCCCGACCTTTGCCGCCCTTCCCGTGGCAACTCTTCTTTGGGGCGTCTCGGAAGTTACGATCGTGGCGCTTTTGGTTTTTACCGTTATCTGGCCAATTTTTTTCTCGATTTTGAGTTCACTCAAGCTGATGAAGCGGGACTGGGAGGAAGCGGTCGAGGTCGCCGGATGGCGAGGAAAGGAGTACCTTACGCGCTTTGTGTGGCCTGTAAGCGCGCCTGGCGTGGTAACCGGTTCGATCATCGGGCTCGGGGAGGGATGGGAGGCGCTTGTTGCCACAGAGATTATCATGCGCGCTCCTTCCGGCTTGGGCAATTTTTTTCAGATATTCTCAAAAGACCCTACGATAACGTCTTTTGGTATTCTCGGCCTGCTTATACTCATCTTTAGCGTAAACAAGCTGATTTGGCTGCCCCTGCTCGCATGGAGCCACGAGTTGACCGAGGAATAATAATATGAATCCGATCCTGTCCCTCCACCATGTTTCCAAGACGTTTTCCGAAAAGCCGGGCGAGCATCTGGACGTGCTTGAGCGAATCAATCTTGAGATCGGAGCGGGAGAATTTTTTGTCCTGCTTGGGCCCTCCGGCTCAGGCAAGTCAACTATTCTTCGCATTATGAGCGGCCTGGAGAAGTCCTACTCCGGCACGGTGCAGTGGGGCTCTGGCATTGCGCGAGCCGACATGAGTTTTGTGTTCCAGCAGTTTGCGCTGCTGCCGTGGCTGACCGTTTTTGAAAACGCAGAAATGGGACTGATCATGCGAAAAGATACGACGCCCCAGACACGGCGCGACGTGGTTATGAAAGAACTGCACGAGCTGGGCCTGGAGCGATTTGCGCACGTGCGCCCTCATGAACTCTCCGGCGGCATGCGCCAGCGCGTGGGTATCGCGCGCGCAATCGCGACTGATCCGAAGATCATTTTTCTGGATGAGCCGTTCTCAGAAGTTGATTCTTTTACCGCGCGGGAGCTGCGCAAGGATCTGCTCGCGATCTGGGAGAGACGGAAGATGACCATCGTCATGGTGACACACCTCATCGAGGAGGCGATTGAGCTTGCCGACCGCATTGCGATCCTGACGCCCCGCCCGGGAAAAATCGAGCGGATCATTGCAAATCCCCTTTCCCGCCCCCGTAACACCCGCTCGTTTGAATCTTTCCGTCTTGAAGACAAAATCTACGGCCTCATCAGACCCTGAAACATATGCTCTCAAATGTGCTATTTTGTGTGCCGCATATTGCAAAGCATTGCTCGCGTAAGGTATTATGGAACTATGGACCAAAAGACAATCGTCCTGATTGAGGATGAAAAAATCATCTCGCAACTGCTCGTAAAAAAGCTCCAGACCGCTGGGTATATCGTCAAGACGGCCGACAACGGGAAAGACGGCGTACAGCTGATCAAAGACCTGAATCCGGATCTGATTTTGCTTGACATGATGCTGCCGCAGATTGACGGCTTCGGCGTGCTGGACGAGCTGCATCGCGAAAAAATTATCCCAAAGATCCCCCTCATCATTATCTCCAATTCCGGACAGCCGATTGAAGTTGAACGGGCGATCAAGCTCGGCGCCCGCGACTATCTGATCAAAGTGAACTTTGACCCGCAGGATGTGGCTGAAAAAGTCCGTCGGATCTTTAACCCCGACCGTGATGAGCTCTCATCCCCAAGCCCCGCCGAGTCGGCAATAGAAGTCAGTCCGAGCGCGGCCAATCGGGCCGGAGACGAGGACAGACGCAGGGACTTGCGCATCCTTCTTGTTGAGGACGATCGTATGCTCGTACAACTCCTCGAGCGCAAATTGCTGCAGCAGCCAAAATACAGTGTGTATAAGGCGTTTGACATACCACAGGCGCGTGCCGTGCTTACCCAATACGGCGCCGACATCATCCTGCTCGATATCGTGCTCCCGGGAACCGATGGATTCACATTTCTCAATGAACTGAAAGCGCATCAAGATTGGAAAAAGATCCCGGTGATCATCATGTCGAACCTGGGCCAGCAGGAGGAGATCAAGCTCGGCATGGACAGCGGCGCGGCAGACTATGTGGTGAAAGCGCACACGAGTCCGCAGGAGATCATTGAAAAAATAGACGCGGTACTTATTCACTAACAAAATCATACACGTATGGCAATACAAGCCGGAGTCGGATTAAGCGCGCTCAAGGACTCCTATCGGGCGGGACGCGAGGCATGTGACCTCGCAATACAGCAGATGGGAAGCCCAAAAGCGGATTTTCTGTTCGTATTTTCGTCGGTCGTTTTTGATCAACAAGAGGTCATCAGAGGTATTCATGAGGCGAGCGGAGGAGTTCCTCTCATCGGCTGCACGGATGCGGGCGAGATCACTGCCGCGGGCCCGCATCAGAAATCCGTCGCGGTCATGGCAATTCAGTCGGATCGCATGATCTTTACCAATGGCATGGGAGGAGACATCAAGGCAGACCCCCGCCAAGCTGGAAGGACTCTGGCCCGGGAAATCATGGCGCGCGCGCGGGATCCTCTGCGCACCCTCATCATGCTGCCCGATGTGCTCACGGGAAACGGCGCAGACATCGTACGGGGAGCCATTGAGATACTGGGGGCTCACTTCCCGCTTGTGGGCGGCGCCGCAGGAGACGATTTTCTTTTTGAGAAAACATATCAGTATTGCAACAACAGCGTTGCCACGGGTACGGTTGCCGGCGTGGGACTTTCCGGATCATTTACATTGGGCATTGGCGTGCGGCACGGCTGGCTTCCGATCGGCATTCCCATGAAGGTGACAAAATCGCACGGCGCCGTAGTAGAAGAACTCGACAATCGTCCGGCCATTTCAATCTACCAGGATTATTTCGGCGAGAAAGCCGAGGATCTCAGAAAAGAACCGCTGGCGCGCATGGCTATTACATACCCGCTCGGCATTAAAGCGCCCGAGATTGACGAATATCTTATCCGCGACCCCATCACGGTTGATGAAAAGGGCGCGATTACGTGCGCCGCCGAGATTCCGGAAGGATCGGAGATCCGCCTTATGATTGGAAGCAAAGAGCATGCGATCGAGGCAGCACAGGAAGCGGCGCGCAAAGTCATGAAAGAATTTGAAGCCGCGAACGCCGCGCCAAAACTGCTGCTTATGTTCAACTGCATCGCGCGCGAGAAGCTGTTTGCACAAAAGGCAAAAGACGAGATAGACGCCGTTATGGAGATTGTTGGCCGCAACGTACCCCTGCTTGGCTTCTACACCTACGGCGAGGTGGCGCCCATCGGCGGGGAATCCCGCGATTCGGCAAAGATCAATACGCGTTTCTATAACGAAACCATCGTGATGTGCGCGATTGGCGAATAGTATGAAAAAAACTATCGCTATCACCGGGTTTGTGCTTCTTGCAACCATCGGCGCGGGTCTGTGGACAAAGTATTGGCCGACCGCGCCCTCCGCGCAACCCCGAATATACCACATCGGTATTTTATCGCGCGGGCGCGGCTCCTACGAGGTGGCTATCAAGAATTTCCAGGAGCGCCTGCGGCAATTCGGGTATGTCGAGGGGCAAAACGTGCGCTATGATATACGGTACCTCTCGACCACGGATGAATTGAATCAGGCCGCCAGGGAATTCGCGGCTGCCCGTGTTGACCTTATTAATACCTACTCAACCCCGGCAACCCAGGCCGTGTTCAGGGCAACACAAGAGACGCAAAATCCAATACCGATCGTCTTTGCGTCGGTCGCAGATCCCTTGGCGGCGGGATTTATCCAAAACATCGAACAGCCGGGCGCCAATGTGACCGGCGTTATCAGTCTTTCTACGGAACTGACCGCAAAACGCATTGAACTCCTGACCAGGATAGTTCCCGGTATTAAAAAAATAGCCATGCCCCATACGGCCGAGGAACTGCAAGATGTTGCCGCAAACAAGTCTGTTGCGGTCGCCAAAAAGGCGGCAGAGGATGCCGGCGCTGAGCTTGTATTGTTTCCGGTGCGCACAAAGGAGGAGAACGCATCAACATCGGCGCGTATCAGCGCGCGGCGCGCGCAGGGGATCATCGTAGGCGGAGACTCTCTGATCTGGAGCGGTCTCGACAGTTATATCCAGCAAGCCATCAGGGAAAAACTGCCGTTCGCCGCTTTCGATACCGATCAGGTCAGACGCGGAGCGCTTGTTGGATTCGGGCCGGACTATACGATCATGGGGGAACAGGCCGCTGCGATCTCGCACCAGGTTCTCCAAGGGAGAAACGCGGGCGCGATCCCGGTCGAGACGCCCCGCAAACTGTTGCTCACCGTCAATCTCGATACGGCCCGTGCGATCGGTCTTACATTTGATCCGGAATTCCTCAAGGAAGCTGACGTGGTCATTGGAAAATAAGTCCGTCACGATCACCATCGTGCCGCACGTTTTGTATGAACCATTTTCGGACAATCCTCGCCCGACAAGGAATCCTTTTTGTACTCATCGTACTCGGGCTTATCGCGATCAACGCTGCATGGGTCATTCCCGGTCTGCGCAATACGCGCGCAACCGCCTCGATCTTTGCGCTCACCATTGCCGAGCGCATTCAGTCAGAAATAAATACGTCGCTTGCCGGAGCGCTCAATGAAGTAAGCGGAGCGGCCGAGGAGATCGCGGAAGAACCGAAGCGAGACAAACTCATCTTTCGCAATCTGCTCCGCAACCATCCGCTGTTCACGAGTATTGCTCTGGTCAGCCGAAACGGAAAAGAGCTGATGCGCATTGATCAGTCAGGTCTGCGTGAACCGGACGCACCCACGGATCATTCACGCAACGCCTCGCTGTATCTGGCGTTACAGGGCACGCCGGTGTTTACTTCACCCGTAATTACTTCTGGCGGCGAGGCGCGCGCCACGCTGATCTTTCCGGTTCCAAACAGTGAGCCGTTGTTCGACCAGGTGATCATCGCCGAACTCAACGTGCAGAACCTTCTTTCTATTATTCGCTCACCCCGCATCGGCCAAGGGCATGTGTATATTCTTGACCGCGGCGGCGCTCAGATCCTGCATCCGGATCTAGGTGAGATTATGAAACACCAGAATTTCAGCGCCCGCGCGATTGTAACAAAAGTGCTGGTGAATGGCGCTGTTGCCAATGGACTGGCCCCGGAGGACAGGTACGTAAACGAGACCGGAGAAGATACGTTTACCGTTGGTATGCCGATTCCGATCGTCGGGTGGGGCGTTTTTGTGGAGCAGCAGAGATCCCAGGCGCTCGCCGGACAACGGCAAACTTTGGCGCTTGCCATTGGCACCTCCCTGCTCGCGATCATGGTCTTTCTCGTCATTGCGCGAAATACCATCCGCCTGCAGGAGCTCACCGAAACGCAGACTCGCCTGCTGATCGAAAACGACCAGAGCGCCAAGATGCTGGTTCGGCGCGATATCGAACTTTCGGGGGCAAACGCGCGCCTGCTCGAACTCGACAGAACCAAGTCTGAATTCGTCTCGGTCGCCGCACACCAGCTGCGCACACCCCTGACCGCGCTTCGCTGGTCGTATCATGCCCTGCTCGATGGCGACATGGGGCCTCTTGCCGAAGAGCAGAAGAAGATCATACAAGACGGACTGCGCGCAACGCTCCAGATGATTACGCTGATCAACGATCTGCTCAACGTGGCGCGCATAGAAGAAGGCCGCTTTGGATTTACCTATACCCTGCAATCGCTTGAGCCGATCATCGCCTCATCGTTCCACCGCTTTGAAAAAATCGCCCGCGAAAAAGCGGTCGCGCTGGTTTTCCAACCGGCCGCGGCCAAACTCCCGCCACTCTTGCTTGACGCAGAGAAAATGGGCATTGTCATAGACAATCTCCTGGATAACGCGCTCAAGTACACCTTGCCGGGCGGATCGGTTACCCTGCGCGTGACGGACGAAAAAACGCGCATCAGGGTCGAGGTCGAGGACACCGGAATCGGCATTCCGAAAGATCAGATGCGCCACATATTCAGCAAATTTTTCCGTACCACCAACGCCACGCTCTTCCAGACATCCGGCAACGGCCTTGGCCTGTATCTGGCTAAGAACATCGTGGAGACCCACGGTGGCGATATGATTGTTCAAAGCGCCGAAGGAAAGGGAAGCGTCTTCTCATTCACGCTTCCGGTAAAAGAGCGCTCGTAATCTTCCCGATCGTGTGATATATTGTTGAGTATGAAAACCATTACGCTTCATCCATCGCGCATCGGCTGTCCGTCTCTCCCCGGCACCATGAAGGGCATGATGCTCTCCATTCCCGGTGTGGCCGACGTGAAAGTGCGCTATGAGGATCGCTCGCTTGACGTGACGCTGGACGAGACAAAAGTATCGCTGGACGAGATCATCAAAAAGATAGGCGCGGAGACCGGCCTTGCTCTTGAGATCGGCGAATCCGGAGGATCCCAACCCGGGGGTGCGGCCCACACATGCCCGATGTGATTTTGTTGGAGGGTTGGCAGAATGGCAATGCACCGCTCTTGAAAAGCGGCGGGCGAAAGCCCTTGCAGGTTCGAGTCCTGCACCCTCCGCCGCGAAGCGGAACATTTGAAAGGAAGGAAATTTTTGGTTTTGCTGCCGCCG
>CAYVMH010000024.1:0-9084 GCA_964452595.1 uncultured Candidatus Saccharibacteria bacterium | reverse complement strand
AGCGATCAGCATAATCAGACGACTCCGCAAGCAGAGCATCCAATAGCCCACCAACTAACAAGCGCTCATCAGTGATCTCGGCAATCCGGTCGTCCAATAACTGCTCCTTCAGCCATTGCCTCAACTCATCTGTTGATAAACGTGCCATGCGTCAACCCTCCTTGCAGTTTCAGATTGTAAAGAATGCTACCGACACTCATACCACAATTGGTGCTTGAAGTCAACAAAAATCGCCCTAACATATCGGGACGATTTTTGTTGAAAGTGCTATCCTATTTATTCATACCGCCGCTCATACCCATCCCGGCCATGTCTTTGCCGCAATGCATGCACATTCCCATATCGCGCCCGCAGCATTTGCACCTGCTTCCCATCATCTTGGTGAGGCCTGCGAGTATAACCAACACCGGCCATGTCCAGGTTACGGCTATCGGCGTCAAGACCTCGAGATTGCCAAGCAAGAAGACAAGACCGAACACCACCATGAAAAGCGGCAACATTTTGTGGCACATACAGCCGCACATACCGGATTTCATTGATTCCATAAGATATTTTGAAAAATTGAGATTACCTTCTTCGACCTTTCGCAAAAAAGCGCAATCTCACTATACCACTTTTCAGAAAAAACAAGAAATCCTTCGCCTGGAAGGATTTCTCCGGAGTTCATACTTACCAGCGATCGCGGATAAGTATGAACTCTAGTTCTCAAAACTCCAGGTCTTATATTTGCCCCAACATGCTTTGCTGGAGTCCCAGGGTTTGGTGTCGAATCTTCGATACAGCTCCAGCGCAAACTGCTCGTTTCCCTCTTCGGTGGAGAGATCGTGGCCGAGCTTCCTTGCTTCCTTTCCCCAAACCGCGCTGTTGATCTGGTATTTCCCGAGATCGGCAACGTGGATTTCTCCGCGTACCACATTTCCCTTTTTATCAAACTGCCTTCCTCCGGATTCGCAGATTGCGATCTCATGCATAATTTGCGGGATTGTCGGCGCAAAGCGTAGTATCCCGGTCTGGTTGCCAAGCAGCGGGTACGAGAGCCCGTAGGCGGCTCCCTCAGAACCCGGAATCATGTCGCGTTCCTGTTCGTACGCAGTATTGGGCAACGTGAGCGCCAATACCGATGCTATCAGAATCAAATACGTACTAATAGTGGAGGAAAACCCCCGGCCGGCCGCCAACTTGATGGCACCACTCTCATTTCCTATTGAAATGTCCCGGCAAGGGTGCGTCCTTATCCCCGATATCGAATGGCCGCGTCTGTCCGGTAGATTCAGCGGTGCCATAGGGTATAAGATAAGGGTGCAAATGGCTTACCTTTCATCAAAAAACGCCCTTTCAGGCGTTTACATATCCATCCTATCATAATCAAAGGAAAGAGTCAACCGTGAGCGGCCGCTTGTTTGAGCATGGTATATTTCCCCAGCGCTATTTCTTTCGGATGATTTTCCTTTTGCCGCGCGGCAGCATATTTTTTGCAAGCGAGGTACTAATATGCTTCCAGTGGCTTTTTAATTCTTTTGCCGCCTTCTCTACGTCTTTCGTGTCAATATGCGGCAATCTCGCGTACTTTGCGGCAATGTCGTCAACGAGCCGATGATATACTTTCTGATCGACCTCGCGCATCCGCTCAAGCTCGTCAACAACCTCGCCCTTGATCTTCATCGTCCAGCCGCGTATAACCCTGCGATTGCGCTTGGCGTTCTTGCCGTAGAGAAAAAGCGCTCCCGCCGTGGCCGCAACCGCGCCTGCGGCAAACATTCCTATGTCAGCCGCGATATGTGATTTGGATTTTGTAGGCATAGCGGAGATTATGAATTATTTTTATCCGATGTGTATCTGCGTTTCTGTTTGGTTTCGTTGGATCGACCTATCCAAGGCATGAGAAAACGCGGCAATGCTCTATGGTTACTGACACGCTCGCGGATACCGTCAATATCCCGCGAAACCTTTCTCGTTTCTTGCTTCACCGTCTCCGAAATATCTTCGACATTGCGCACGATCTTGATCACATATACCATCACCCAAACCAGAATCCCCGCAATCATAAAAACCGCAACCGTGGCAACCACAAAAAAGATATCCGCTTTCAGCAATGAGTCCATGAGCCCAGTATACCAGAAGGTATCCAAAATAGGCAATTAAATGTCAGCTCGCCGTATACCCGAGCTCTGCGATGGATTTGATGATCGCGTCCTTATTGGTTTTGGCCGGATCAAATTCGAATGCGCCCTCTTTGCCTTCATAATTAACGGTGGCGGATGCGACTCCGTCCATCTGCGAGGTGAGCATTTGGATTCCGACCGCGCACGCCCCGCAGTGCATGCCCTCGATGTGTAATGTTATTTTTTCCATAGTGATAAAACAAGGTAATAATAATATAGACTTCTCATTTCAAAAATGCACTGCGGCAAGGAAGGGGTCGGGAAACCATCCATACGGTTTCCCGTGTCGGAAGGTTTCGGAAACCGAGGGTTTCCGAGGAAGTCCCAACTTGTGGGGACGGAAGCAGTGCATGCCCTCGATGTGTAATGTTATTTTTTCCATAGTGTTCAATGAGCTCTTATTATTTTTTCTCCATGGGCGGCGTGTACCTGCGCAGGAGCAGGGAGTTGGTCACGACCGACACCGAACTGAACGCCATGGCAAATCCGGCGATCTCGGGACGGAGCGTGGACTGGGACAGGCTGAAGAGTATGCGACCAACGCCACCGAGTTTTTTCAAGACAAGCGTCCATGTTGCGGGCCGACCAAAGGTGTGTGTGGTCAGAATCTGGGTGGTGATGAACAAGTGCAGGCCGCCGGCGATCGGAATGGCGATCACGTTGTAGATAAAGGCCCAGAAGAGATTCTCCCATACTTTGATGATGGTCTTTCGGGAAAGCTGGATCGCGGTGACCACGTCGCGCAAATCATCTTTGACAAGTACCACATGGCCGGTCTGCACCGCGACATCGGTGCCTGACCCGACCGCGATGCCAACGTCGGCCTGCGCGAGCGCAGGAGAATCGTTGATCCCGTCCCCTACCATGGCAACCACCTTTCCCTCGGCTTGCAATTTTTTCACCACTTCGGCTTTCTGTTGCGGCAAAACCTGCGCCATGGTGCGGTCTATGCCGAGTTCCCTGGCGATGGCCTCGGCGGTTTTCGGATTATCACCCGTGATCATGATGATCTCTTTGCGCATTTTTTTAAGCTCTGCGATTGCCTCTTTCGCATAGGGCTTCAGGGTATCTGCCATGGCAATGAGCGCTACGGGGTTTCCGTTCACGACAGCGTACACGACAGTCTTTGCCTGATTTTGCAATGCTTCAACTTTGCTCTGAAATTCGGTTACCGGGATGCCAAGCCGCTCCATGTACGCACCGTTGCCTATGATTGCTTTTTTCTGCTCCACTATACCAGCCACGCCCAGTCCGGCAACCGCCTCAAAGTCTTTTACGTCAGGCAGCGAACCAAGTTCTGTTTTTCCTTTCTCAACGATAGCGCGGCTAAGCGGGTGTTCGGAACCGGTCTCCAGCGCCGCACTTATGCGTAATGCATCCTTTTCTGACAATTCGCCGATGGTGATAAAATCGGTCACGACGGGCTTGCCAATGGTGAGCGTGCCGGTCTTGTCGAACGCGATCGCGGTGATCTTGTATGACTTCTCAAGCGCTTCCCCGCCCTTCAGGATGATCCCGAATTTTGCGGCCCGGCCAATGCCGACGATCAACGCAGTTGGCGTGGCAAGCCCCATGGCGCAGGGGCATGAGATCACGAGCACGGCGATCATCTTGGTCAGCGCCGAGCGGAAATCGTCCGGCACCAGAAAGAAATACCACATCGAAAATATAACACATGAAAACACAACCACCGCAGGCACAAAGTATTCGCTGATCTTGTCTACGAGATTTTGAATGGGCGCGCGCGTTGCCTGGGCCTCTTCCACCATCTGCACGATCTGATAGAGCAGCGTTTCTTTGCCGACTTTCGTTGCCCGAAATTTGATCAGCCCTTCCTGGTTCATGGTAGCGCCGATCACCTCATCTCCCGCTGCTTTCCCAACCGGATATGATTCGCCCGTCACCACTTTCTCGTCCACGTGCGACTTGCCTTCCGTGATCACGCCGTCGACAGGGATTTTCTCGCCCGGGCGTACCACGACAGCCTCTCCCTTTTGAATTTGGTCTATTGGCACGACCGTCTCCGCGCCGTCTCGCATGACATGAGCTTCTTTGGCCTCAAGTTTGAGCAGTTCCTTGATGGCCGCGGACGCGCGTCCCTTCGCAACCATTTCAAAATACCTGCCGAGCACGATAAACGAGAGTAGAGCCGCAGACGACTCCCAGAATGGATGGTCTATATTGAAGAAAAGGAAGCCGACTGTTGAATAAAAATAGGCGGCAGAGGTGCCCAGTACCACGAGCACGTCCATGTTCGCGGACCCGACGCGGATCGCGGTAAACGAATTGCGGTAGAAGGGCCACGCGATCACGAACTGGATCGGCGTGGAGAGTATCCAGTAAAAATAGTTAAGATCAATCGGAAACGGCGGATGCGCAATATCCACAAACGGACTCACGATCACCTTTAGAATCTGCGCGATGATCCAAAAGAAATAATTGCTGAAGTAGGCGCCGTACCCTACGAATCCTCCACTTGAAAGTACGGGAACCTGCTGATTGAGAAATGAAAAAAATTCATGCACGTGCGTCACGTTGAACATGTGGATCAGCATGTAGTAGAGGATGATCGGCCCAGACAGGACAAAGCTTGCGATCACCCGGCGCCGCGCCTGCGCGATGTGCCTTTTTTCTTTGTCCTCCTCTTCCTCAACAGTCCCGCTCTGCTCATCCGGCCGGATGATATCATACCCGAGCTTGTTCACCAGCTTATCTATCTTCTCAAGCGAGATTTTTGTCTCATCAAACTCAATCGCGGTCTTCTCGGCCCCGTAATTCGTCTTGACCGAAACCACGCCGACCTCCCGCCCCACCAGTTTATCTATCAGAACCGAGCAGGACGCGCAATGCATGCCTTTGACTTTGAGCACTAATTTGGTCATACGATAGAGTATAACACGGTTGACGAAAACTCGTAAACGCTATAACATACACAGAGCATACATCGTTATGAAATTCCTTTTTAAATTTGCGGTTAAAATCATCCTGAATGCCGCGGTTTTTTACCTTTTGAACGCATATCTGGATGGATTTACCGTCACCGGGGACTATATTTCCCTGCTGATCGGCGGGGCCGTGCTTGCGTTTATCGGTACGGTGATACGGCCGATTGTGCGGCTGGTTACCGCACCCATCGTGTGGCTGACACTCGGACTCTTTAATCTGGTCATCAACGCGGGGCTTTTGTACGTTGCGGATCAGATCCTGCCGCAATTGGAAATCCAAGGATTTTTGGCGCTATTCATCGCATCAATCATTATTTCCCTCGCCAACTCATTTTTCTAAGACTGATTGAAGTCTCACTTCAATCAAAAATTCATGTATATTCTTAATATTATCCAGATCATCATAGCTATTCTGCTCGTTGTCGCGATCCTGCTCCAGCAGCGCGGCGGCGGGCTTTCGTCCACATTTGGAGGCGGCGGCGCTTTTTATGGCACCCGGCGCGGCATGGAGCGGGGCATCTTGTGGGCGACTATCGTGCTCACCGCGCTCTTTTTCGCAACCGCTATTCTCAATATCTTTTTGCGCAGATAATCACCCGCGCCATTGGCGCGTTTTCATGTACGGCGATTTTTTCAACAAGCTCAAACGATACGGGAACAATTGGAAATTACTGACATTCCGTAAATTTTTCTACCTGCCGCATGTACTTACGGCGCGAGAAAAACGTTTTTTTGCGGCGCTTGCTATAGTAGGCATTGCGAGCGGCATCGCATTCTTTGGCCGTATCTGGTATGCCGTTACCGTAGCCGCACCACAGACGGGCGGAATATATACCGAAGGCATCGTGAAGGGGCCGAGAGCCGTCAATCCTGTTTTTGCGCTCACCGACGCCGACCGCGATTTATCCCGACTCGTCTTCTCAGGACTCCTGGCGTATGACGGGGACGGCGCGCTTAAAATGGATCTTGCAGAAAGTTATGAGATCAGCGAGGACGCCAAAAGCTATACCGTGACGCTCAAGAAAAATGTGAGGTGGCATGACGGACAACCGCTTGACGCCGACGACGTCGTCTTCACGATTCAGACCATCCAGAACCCGGCATTCAAGAGCCCGCTCCGTCCGAACTGGCAGGGAGTACAAGTCGAGAAGCTCGACCGCTTTACCCTGCGCTTCACGCTTCACACCCCGTACGCGCCGTTCATTGAAAGTCTGGCCGTTGGCATCATTCCCAAACATATTTGGGAAAAAGTGCCGCCCGAACAGACGTCGCTCAACGAATTCAATCTAAAGCCGATCGGTTCGGGTCCGTACCAATACGACTCCCTGAAACAACAAACCGACGGAACATTGATATGGTATCGGCTGACGCGCAATCCACATTACCATCAAACTGGACCCTATATTGGCGCCATCGTGTTTTACTTCTTTCCCACCGAAGATGATCTGATCGGCGCATGGCGCAGAGGCGATATTGACGGATTCGGCCCAGTCACGTCGACACGCATTCCAGAACTCTCCCGCCAAAACCTGTCTGAACAGCCGTTGAGTCGGGCGGGTTCCGTTATTCTTCCGATCAGAGTTCCGCGTATTTTCGGCATCTTCTTGAACCAGAATAAATCGGAAACCTTAGCGGATCGCCGAGTGCGCCAGGCGATCCTCCACGCGCTCGATAAAAAAGAGATCGCGCAGAACGCCGTTTCCGGAGGCGCCGCCTCGCTTGACACCGTGCTCCCATGGCTTTCGGACAACCGGGAGTCCTCGGACAGTGAACCTACCTATAATCCGGACGAAGCCAAGCAATTGCTCGCGGCCGCCGGATGGATGGATCAAGACGGCGATGGCATCCGTGAAAAAACAACCCCAGCCCCTAAAAGCCAAAAGACCATTATCGTAAAAGGCAAAAAACAGATCGTTACGACTCCGGCATCCAAGGAATCGATTCCGCTTCGTCTGACGCTCACGACATCAGACTGGCCCGATCTGATTCAGACCGCGGAAAAGATTAAAGAGATGCTGCGCGAGGTCGGCATTGACGTCGAGATCCGGAAAAAATCTTTTGCGGATCTTGAATCATCGGTCATACGCCCGCGCAATTTTGAAATGCTCCTGTTTGGCCAGGTGTACGGGTATGAGCCGGATCCGTTTGCCTTCTGGCATTCATCGCAGATCAAGGATCCCGGACTCAACGTGGCGCTCTACACGAACCGCAAAGCCGACCAACTTTTGGAAGATGCGCGCGGGACAAGCGATCCCGCGGAGCGGAACGAAAAACTGAAAAAATTCTCCGATATCGTCCTAGAGGACACCCCGGCGATTTTTCTCTTCTCCCAGCTCTATTTCTATCTCTTGCCCGTGAATATGCAGGGCGTACATATCAGTAAGATCTCTCTTCCCGCAAACCGCTTTGCCGACGTCAACGAATGGCATCTCAAGACCAAGCGGGTGTTCAAGAGGTGAAGCTGTGCATAACTCGCATTGTCTTCTCTGAAAAAATTGTGTAACATAAAAGCGATGGATATTCTCGGTGAATATGAAAAACAGCGTGCGGTCGCATCTGCGCCAATACGGCCAGCATCCTTTCGGCCGGATTCGGAATACGGGTTTTTTATCAAACTGGTCATGCGCGTGTCAGGCGGAAAGATCGAAAACGCCAGGCAGGCTAGTATCGTGCTTTTGTCTGCCGCTGGCGTGATTCTCTTGATATCGATCTTCATTTTTTTCCGCGGCAGCAGCGTGTCATTGCCTCCGCCACGCGACATCCTCCGCGATACGCCGACCAGCGGATTGCGGCCAGGCGCAGAATTGCAGCAGTAAATCATGTCCTCACCACGCGATATCAAAAAACAACCGAAAGGTTTTACGCTTATTGAACTCCTGGTAGTTATCTCAATCATCTCATTGCTTGCAAGCATTGTGTTTGCAAGCTTAAATTCCGCCCGCGCAAAAGCGCGCGATGCGCGGCGTATCGCGGATCTCAAAGAAATCCAAAAAGCCCTGGAGTTTTATTACGACGCAAACGGCACATACCCTATCGGCTCGCAGGGAGTGAACATATGGAGTAGCCATACGGATGCGTACGGCAACAATGACAATTATATTGTTGGACTCGCGCCCACATACATCCCCACGCTTCCGCGCGACCCGCGATACGACACAGGTGGCGCGGGATATTTGTACCTCTCCGACGGAACTGACTATATCCTCATAGCGCACATCGCTATGGAAACCATTGTTGGTGGCGACCCGTCAGCCGCGGGCAACCCCTCGCACATCCAGGCGCTGGACCGCATATGCTGCTTCCAGCCAACAATTGCCGTATATTCGCCAGGCAAGAAAAATTGGTAGCCGTCCAACTGATGCCATCGAGATTTGCATATTTTCTCAAGGTGTATTAGGATGGGGGCATCTAAAGCTTTATGCTATGTTTGCAGTATGGTTACTAAACTAAAAACGAAAGATTTCTTCATTATTGAGTTTGACCGCGAAAACGACGGGCGCTGGATCGCAGAGATTCCAAAACTTCCTGGGGTTATGGCTTATGGAAAGACTAAGCGAGAGGCGGTACGGCGTGTATATACCGTTGCTCTGAGAACGTTAGCGGACTGCCTTGAGTGGGGTGACGCTCTCGCGCCAGTCTCTCGTTTATTTGATTATGGAATGGTGCGCCGTTAAGGGGGATCGCGCGTACTCAAGGCTCTTTTTTCTATAGGTTGGCGAATTAAACGGCAGCGCGGCTCCCATCGAATACTGGGCAGGACAGGATGGCCGGATGTCACCTTCGCATTCCACGAACGTGAAGAGATCGGGCCGCGCATGCTTAGTCGTATTGCAAAGCATACGGGACTTGTCCCCAAAGACCTCTCATAAGCATACGTTTGTACCTCAAAGACGATCTACATCTTTTTGAATCCTTTTTTTGCGCGGGGATGGTGAAATTGGCAGACACGCAGCGTTCAGGGCGCTGTGAGCGTAAGC
>CAYVMH010000023.1:0-9708 GCA_964452595.1 uncultured Candidatus Saccharibacteria bacterium | reverse complement strand
CAAACAGGTTCAAGTGGATGTGGCGCAACTTCGCAAGGTGTCTGTCGGCGACAAGTTGGCAGGGAGACATGGCAACAAAGGCGTGATATCGCGTATTCTGCCCGAAGAAGATATGCCGTATCTGGAAGACGGTCGGCCGGTAGAGATCATTCTCAATCCGCTGGGCGTGGCTTCACGCATGAACCTCGGACAAATTTTTGAAACGCATCTTGGCTGGGCTGCCGACAAATTGGGCTATCGCGCCATTACCCCTGCGCTCGCGGGCGTGACCGAGAGCGAAATCCGCAGCGAGCTCACCAAAGCGGGGCTGCCGGAAGACGGACAGGTTGATCTGTACGACGGTCGCACCGGAGAGAAGTTTGGCAAACGAATCACTGTGGGGCAGATTTACGTCATGAAGCTCAACCACCTGGTGGAGGACAAGATTCACATGCGTTCGATCGGCCCCTACTCGCTCATCACGCAGCAGCCGCTCGGGGGCAAGGCGCAATTCGGGGGCCAGCGGTTTGGCGAAATGGAAGTCTGGGCGCTCGAAGGATACGGAGCGGCACATACCCTGCAGGAAATGCTTACCATCAAGTCCGACGACGTGATTGGCCGCTCCGCGACGTATGAATCTATCATCAACGGCGAGAAGATCAGAAATCCGAACATCCCCGCGTCGTTCAACGTGCTGATCAACGAGTTGCGCGGACTTGCGTTCGACGTGCGCATGATCAAAAAAGAGAGACCGCACCAAGAGATGCAGCACGATGAAGAGGAAGCGGCATTGTCCGCGCCTCGAAAGGCCGTGCGAGGAAAAGTAAGGATATTCCAGACTTAGTCTCCAAGGAGACTAAGTCTGGAATGAATCTTGATCAGATATGGAACAATCATCACTTACAGATTTTGAAGGGATTTCGCTGAAACTCGCCTCGCCGGAGAATATTTTGGCGTGGTCGTTTGGGGAGGTGACCAAGCCCGAGACGATCAATTATCGTACCGCGAAACCGGAGCGCGACGGGCTTTTTGACGAGCGGATTTTCGGGCCGGTCAAGGACTGGGAGTGCTACTGCGGCAAGTATCGCCGAATCCGGTACAAAGGAATTGTCTGCGACAAGTGTGGAGTCGAGGTCACGCGCGCGATTGTGCGGCGCGAACGCATGGGGCATATTTCGCTCGCAACACCCGTGAGTCACATCTGGTTTCTGCGTGGCGTGCCGTCCAAGGTCGGGCTCATGCTCGACATGTCCGTTGGCGATCTCGAAAAAGTAATTTATTTTGCGGGGTACGTGATCACCCGCGTAGACGAGCGAGCGCGACTCGCCGCGCTTGACGAAATTGAGCGGGAGTTCAAGCAGAAATCAAAAGACGCGGATAAAGAGGAAGTCGCTCGGCTCAAAGACGCGAAAGAAAAGATCAAAGACGAGTTGCGCTCGATTTCATTTCAAAATGTGATATCCGAAGTCGAGTATCACCGGCTTTCAAAAAAATTTGGCGAGGTGTTTGATGCCGCGATCGGGGCCGAGGCAATCCGCGATATCTTGCAAAATCTTGATCTTGGAGAACTGGACGCGCGACTCACACTGGAGCTGCGAGACCAGACTCCCATCCAGCGCCGCAAGACCGAGCGGCGTCTGGCGGTTATCCGCGCTATGTCTCGCTCTGGCGTGCGCCCGGAGTGGATGTTTCTGACGCAGATTCCCATTATCCCGCCTGATCTGCGTCCCATGGTACAGCTCGACGGCGGACGCTACGCGACGTCCGATCTCAATGATCTGTATCGGCGCGTCATCAACCGCAATAATCGCCTCAAACGTCTGCATGAACTTGCGGCGCCCGATGTGATCACGCGAAACGAAAAGCGCATGCTGCAGGAGGCGGTGGACGCGCTGATCGACAATTCTATCCGCCGCGGCGCCACGCCGGTTGCCTCGCAGGTGCAGCGCAGGCCCTTGAAGTCGCTTGCCGATATTCTCAAAGGAAAACAGGGCCGCTTTCGTCAGAATCTCTTGGGTAAGCGCGTGGATTACTCGGGGCGATCCGTGATCGTGGTAGGTCCGTATCTCAAGTTGCACCAGTGCGGACTGCCCAAAAAAATGGCGCTTGAACTCTTTAAGCCGTTCGTGATCCGCAAGCTGATCGAACGTGAGGTTGCGCACAATGTCCGGGGCGCGGGAAAACTGATTGAGGACCAGGATCCGTACGTGTGGGAGGCATTGGAGGAGGTGATCAAGGGACGCTACATCCTGCTCAACCGAGCGCCCACGCTGCATCGTCTTGGCATCCAGGCGTTTCAGCCGATCCTCATCGAGGGTGATGCGATCCAGATCCATCCGATGGTGTGCCCCGCATTCAACGCGGACTTTGACGGAGACCAGATGGCGGTGCACTTGCCGCTCACTGATGATGCCCAGGACGAAGCGCGCAATGTCATGCTTTCCGCGCGCAATCTTCTCAAGCCGGCAACCGGCGGCCCGATCGTGGACCCGACCAAAGACATGGTGCTGGGATGCTACTTTGCAACCACCATCAAGGATGGGCTTGTCGGAGAGGGAAAGATATTCGGGTCTGAGCAGGAAGCCGTGCTTGCCAAAGACTTCGGCATTGTGGATTTGCAGGCGAAAATAAAAGTACGGATACCAACCTGGAAACTGGAGGATCGGACACCGGAAACCGGAAATCAAAAAAACCATACATCTCCAGCCTCCAGAGTCCAGCCTCCAGAGTCGAGAATCATCGAGACATCGGTCGGTAGAATTTTATTCAACCGCGCATTGCCGGCTGATTTTCCCTATGTAAACAACCAGCTTCGCAGCCGCGATCTCGGAGACATTGTGGCGCGCGTGATCAAAAAATATGGGATTGAAGGCACGCCCCCGATTTTAGATAACATTAAAGATTTCGGTTTTGCGTACGCGACCGTCTCAAGCGTTTCGTGGGGCATGGGCGATCTTATCATTCCAAAAGAGAAAGCTGAATTGATCGCCGAGGCCGAAGAAGAAGTAAACAGCGTGATTGATCAGTACCAGCGGGGACTCCTCACCGAGCGCGAGCGCTACGCGCGTATCGTGGAAATCTGGACCGGCGTGGTCGAGAAAGTAACCAAACTGGTGCCGACCGCGCTTGACCCCGATGGGTCAATCTCGACGCTGGTGACCTCGGGCGCGCGCGGATCATTGACACAGCTGCGCCAGATGTCTGGCATGAAAGGCCTCGTGGTAAACCCGGCCGGGCGCATTATCGAGCTTCCGGTGTTATCCTCGTACAAGGAGGGTCTGAACGTGCTGGAATTTTTCATCTCCACCCACGGCGCGCGAAAAGGAACTGCGGACACCGCGCTGCGCACGTCCGCCGCAGGATACCTGACGCGCCGCCTTGTGGACGTCTCGCAGGATGTGATCGTGACTGAACCTGACTGCAAAACCAGGAATGGATACGAGATCCTCGCCAAGGATTCGGAGGAAATCAATAAGCCGCTTGCGAGCCGCGCATTCGGCCGGGTGCTTTTTGAGAATGCGCTGGACGAGGAGGGAAACACCGTCATTGCGAAAGGTGAGATTATAGACTACGAGCGCGTTAAACTGATTGATGAGAAAAAGGTGCAGCGCCTCATGATGCGCTCTCCCATCACATGCCGGAGTTTGCGCGGCGTCTGCCAGCAATGCTACGGATACGATCTTGGCAAGAATATGCTCGTGCGCATGGGCGAGGCAGTCGGTATCGTTGCCGCACAAGCCATTGGCGAACCCGGAACCCAGCTTACGATGCGTACCTTCCACCAGGGCGGTGTTGCCGGGGGCACGGACATCACAAGCGGTTTGCCGCGCGTGGAGGAAATCTTTGAGGTGCGGCCGCCCAAAGGCAGGGCGATCGTGAGCGATGTTGCCGGCGAGGTGACCGAGGTTGCGGAAGCAGGACGCGAGTGGGTGATCAAGATTGAGATCACGCCGGATGAGAAGGCAAAGCCTGTGAAATCCAAAAAGAAGGCGATTGCTACTAATGACGGCGGCATACGGGAATTCCGCGTACCGCCGGGCATTGGCGTTCTTGTCCAGCCGGGATCCAGGGTCAGGCGCGGCGAAATTCTGACCGAAGGCCACGCGGATCTTCGCGAACTCTTCAAATTCGCAGGCAAGGATACGGTTGAGCGTTACGTGATCAAAGAGGTCCAGAAGATCTACTCTTTGCAGGGTGCGCCTATCAACGACAAACATATTGAGATCGTGGTAAAGCAGATGTTCAGCCGTGTGAAAGTAAAAGACGCCGGGGACACCGACTTCAGCGCCGGAGAAATAGTCGAGAAATTCGAATTCCGCAACGCCAACCGCTCGTGCATCACGCAGGGCAAGAAGCCCGCCACCGCCTATCAGCTGCTCATGGCCATCACGCGCGTCTCGCTCTCCACGTCAAGCTTCCTCTCCGCCGCCTCCTTCCAGGAAACCGCCCGCGTGCTCATCGACGCCGCAGTGCGCGGCCGCACGGACGAGCTCACAGGCCTCAAAGAGAATGTCATCATCGGCCGCCTGATCCCGGCCGGTACGGGGTATCGGAAGCATGTATAATCGCCCGGCATTTGGCAGGCGGCATCCGCGTCTTCAAAAAATAAACCAACAATTAATCCACGATCGTGTATGAGATGTTGGTTTATTTTTTACTTTTGTTTTTTCTGACCCGTTTCCCGCTAGTCAGATTTCTGAGCGTACCTCTTTCCCGCACGCTGAAAATCTGCACATTGCCATACAATTCGAGCTCGTCTATCAAAGTAATGAATTCTTCCGGCAGCGGACAGTCGCCGATCCACACGCTTTTTTGTAATTGTCGGAATCCGCATCCGATCAGTTGCTCCCGAACTACATCACGCTTTCGCCGGTCATATTCCGGAATATCAAACACGACAAGTCGAACAATACCATCGGAGACCGGCTGCATGGGACGAGAAGATGATTCCCGCTTTAATTCAGCAGCGCCTTTTGGGGTAAGACGCCATCGCGCAATCTTCTTTGCGCCGATCCGTTCAACCAGACCTTCTTGTTTGAGCCGCCATAGGGTCGCGCCGACCGTTCCCTTTTTTAATCTTTTTGCCCGATCAAGTCCGAGTAAGGGTCGCCATAAAGCTGTGTATGGGTATTTCGCGGGAAAGAAGGCATCCAGCATCCCTTCTCCGAATTCTCCAAGCAGGGAAAGTGCGCCGTAGGCGATAGAGTCTTTTCTCATACCTCTCTATGATACACGTTTTAAAATTTAAAACAACATTTAACAAACGATCGTAGGAAGAATGTTGGATTATTTTTGACAGTTGAAAATTTGCTCTCCCCGGCCTTTCTTTGTTATACTACAAGTCATGGCAACAAAGAAAAAGACGAATGGGAACGGGAAGAAAAAATCTCCGGCCTCCGGTCTCCGGCCTCAGGTCTCCGGATTGAAGCCGGAAACAAAGAAGAGCGTACTCGCGGTGCTTCTTTTTTTGGTTACGGCGTTTCTCATATTGAGCTATATCGGGCAGGGAGGGACCGCCGGGTCGCTTACATTTCGCGTGTTTGATTTTCTGCTCGGCAAAGGGTACTTTTTCGCACCACTTACCTTGGTGCTGGTGGGGTTTTCGCTCCTTTTCTCCGGGTCAAAGCAGGTGCTGGGCGCAACGCTCGCCGGTGGCGTACTTCTGCTTGTGTCGTGCCTGACCGGATTTCATGTGATTTTCGGGGCGGGCACCGGCGGGTTTCTCGGTCTTATGCTCGGAGCGCTTTTTTTGAAACTCTTTGATTTTTGGGCGAGCGTGATTTTGGTGAGCGGTTTGCTGGTCATCTCGTCCCTCCTTATGTTCGATATGCCGCTCTTGTGGAAATCCGTTTCAGATAATGAAGGTAGGGGTGAGACGCCGGAAGAAGACGAGAAATCGGATGAAGAATCCGGCGGAGTCAAAGCGATGATCACCGGCATGCAGGAGAAATTGAACGCGGCGCTTGAAAAAAAAGCGGACGCGCCAGCTCATGCAAATCAGCAGACGCCGGACGCTCCGAAGCAGGATGAGGCCTCGATCTCGCTTCGCACATTCGCAAAAAAATTCGTCTACACCAAGCCGCCGCTTGAACTGCTGCAGGGAGACAGAGGCACGCCCTCATCCGGAGATATTCGCGCCAATGCCAACATCATCAAACGCACGCTGGAGAATTTCGGCATTTTGGTAGAGATGGGAGAGGTCTCTATCGGGCCTACGGTCACGCAATATACGCTGCGGCCCGCAGAGGGAGTAAAGCTCTCAAGAATTATTACACTGCATAACGACCTCTCGCTGGCGCTTGCGGCGCACCCCATCCGAATTGAAGCGCCAATTCCGGGCAAGTCGCTCGTAGGAATCGAGATTCCGAATCGCTCCATCGCGCTCGTGGGCATTCGCGCTCTCATGGAGACAGCCGCATTCCAGGATGCTTCGCAGCCTTTGCTTGTGGCGCTTGGCCGCGACGTAACCGGCGCCCCGGTCTATGGGGATCTGGCGCGGATGCCGCATCTGCTCATCAGCGGCGCCACCGGCTCCGGCAAATCGATTTGTGCCCACGCGATCATCGCGTCTCTGCTCTATCGCAACCCGCCGGAAATGCTCCGGTTCATTCTCGTTGATCCCAAGCGCGTAGAGCTTTCCGTATACAGCGACATCCCGCATCTGCTGACCCCTGTCATCACCGACGCGAAAACCACGATGCAGGCGCTTCGGTGGGCGACCAAAGAAATGGATCGGCGCTATGAACTTTTATCCATGCGCCATGCTCGCGACATTGTAAGCTATAACGCGGCTGTTTCCAAAGAATCAGATGGCGAGATTCTGCCCTATATCGTGATCATGATAGACGAGCTCGCCGATCTCATGGCGCTTTTCCCGCGCGAGATCGAGCACTCGATCATCCGCCTTGCGCAGATGGCGCGCGCGATCGGCATCCATCTGATCGTAGCAACTCAACGGCCGTCGGTTGAGGTAATCACCGGACTCATCAAGGCAAATATCACCTCGCGCATCGCGTTTCAGGTGGCCTCACAGGTTGACTCGCGCACCATTCTTGACATGGCGGGCGCGGAAAAACTGCTCGGCAACGGTGACATGCTGTTCCTCGCGGGTGACACTGCACGTCCGCGCCGTCTGCAGGGCGGGTTCATGGCGGAGCAGGAGGTAAAGCGTGTGGTTGATTTTCTGCGGGAGGAATCCGAAGCTCCCGAATACGACGAGGCGATCCTTGACACAAAACTTGAAGAAGACCATAAAAAGCAAAGTGGCGAGATGTTTGACGACGGGGATGATGTACTCTACCCGGAAGCCAAAGCGCTCGTGATTGATTCCGGGAAGGCATCGGCGTCATACCTGCAGCGCCGCCTTCGCGTGGGATACGCCCGCGCCGCGCGCCTGCTCGATCTGCTTGAACAGGAGGGCGTGATCAGCCCGGGCGAGGGCGCCAAGCCTCGCGAGGTGCTCATCAAGACCGCAGATTATATTCCTCACCACGAGCGTGTGTTGAGAGAGGAAGTATAACGCATGAAATCCATAAACGATCTGCATGAGGCAACACTTCCGGAGGAGGCGCACGCAAACATCGCGCTTGGAGAGTTTATGCGCACGCGGCGCGAGGCAAAACGCATCAGCGTAGACGAGATGGCGCGCGAGATGAAGGTCGCTCCGCGGTATGTGGCGGCATTTGAGGAGGGCGCGTATCATATATTTCCCGCAAAAATCTACGCGCACGGATTTCTGAAGCGCAATCTCCTTTTTCTGGGAATTACAGAGCAATATCAGCAGACCGCGTGCATGGAAATGTTTCAGGAAGAATGGCTCGCGCATTTTCCCGGGAAAGACAAAGAGCCGGTGACATTGCCGACGAGCATAAAAAAGCATGCTTCGCTGTTTACCTCCAGCCGTCTGCTGCAGGCGCTGGGCGTGATTGCGCTGGCCGCTTTTTTTATCTTTCTCGCCATACAGCTGATGCACTTTACCGGCGCGCCGCGTCTGGCGCTGGAGGAGCCGACAGATCAATTTCTCGTGAACGATCCATTCGTGCAGGTACGAGGGACCACAGAAAGAGAGAGCCAATTGACAGTAAACGGACGCGAAGTTATCATAGACAGGGTGGGAAATTTTGACACACAGATCGATCTGCAACCCGGCGTAAACATTCTCGAATTTTTGGTCAAGAATCGTTTTGGTAAAGAGACAAAGAGCACCAGGGTAGGGGTGGTTAAATAAAATAGCCAGCCAAAATAGCCACGAGCGCCCGGTAAATGCTTGATCTACGAACAGCTATTGGCTCACCACTCATATACTATGCCGAAAGAAACAAAAAAAGACGACAAGCTCAATAGAGCGAAGATGCTTGAAGCCGCGGTGAAGGGCATTCAGGAAAAATACGGCGAGGGTTCGATCATGAAGCTCGGCGAGGCGCCCAGGGTAGATGTGGATTCAATCCCGACGGGCTCTTTTATGCTGGATGCGGCGCTGGGTGTGGGCGGCGTGCCCGCGGGGCGCATCGTAGAGATTTTTGGACCGGAATCGTCCGGCAAGACGACCTTGGCGCTCCACATTGTCCGTGAGGCGCAGAAAAAAGGAGGACTCGCGGCGTTTGTAGACGCGGAACACGCGCTTGATCCGGAATACGCAAAAAAGATCGGCGTGAAGATCAACGATCTCTTAATCTCCCAGCCAGACACCGGCGAGCAGGCGCTTGAGATCGTGGAGTCGCTGGTGCGCTCCGGCGCCGTGGACGTAATTATCGTGGATTCGGTGGCGGCGCTCACGCCCCGCGCCGAGATTGAAGGCGATATGGGACAGCAGCACATGGGACTCCAGGCGCGTCTCATGTCGCATGCGCTTCGCAAGCTCACCGCGATCGTCGCAAAATCAAAGACGGTCATCATTTTCATCAACCAGATCCGTATGCAGATCGGTATCATGTGGGGGAATCCGGAAACCACGCCGGGCGGCAAGGCGCTTAAATTTTACTCGTCGGTGCGTATTGACATCCGCCGCGCCGCGCAGATCAAGAAAGGAGAGGAGATTATCGGCAGCCGCACCAAAGCAAAGATTGTCAAAAACAAAGTGGCGCCGCCTTTCCGGGTTGCGGAGTTTGATATTTTTTATGGAGAAGGCATCTCTCGCGAAGCTGAAGTGATCAACGCAGGCCAGCAATACGATCTGATCAACAAATCCGGCAATACGTTAAGTTATGAGACCACAAAGCTCGGAGTCGGCTTTGACAACGCAAAAAACTTTCTCAAAGAAAACCCGAAAATCTGCGAGGAAATCATGAAAAAGATACGGGAGAAGATGAAAGAGGCATCCTAGCGCGTCGTATACGGGACCAGCCCGAGGTATCGCGCCCGCTTGGCGGCGATCGCGAGGCGGCGCTGGTGGAAGGCGCAGAGGCCGGATTTGCGGCGGGGGTAGATCTTGCCTTGGCTGCTCATAAAGCGGCGCACAAGTTCCCCGTCTTTATAGTCTATTACGTCGCGATTGACGGTGCAAAAGTAGCACTGTTTTTGTTCTTGTTGCAACTGCATATTTAGAATGGAATATCTTTCACGTCTATTTCCTGTTCGTCTCCGGGGAGCTCGATAATGGGAGTGTTGTCTTCGGGAGGAGCTTTTTGTTGATGCTGGTCTTGCTGGTTTCCCGGCCGATTGGCATGGTATCCTTCTCCGCCAGCTGGCGGATTGCCACCGGCTCCGCTTCCTGCTCCTAGAGGGAGAGGG
>CAYVMH010000022.1:3633-9922 GCA_964452595.1 uncultured Candidatus Saccharibacteria bacterium | reverse complement strand
CTGAGACCGTGCTTGTCCGTTCTCTGCGCCTGCTTCCAATGCGGCGTCAGAGCCGGTCGGCGGATGTATCTCTTGTGTATCTTGACTCATATGTTGGGGAGTATAGCCGACGGGGCACAATTTGGCAAGAGAGGTAGTATGTGATATAATGGATTATCAATTTTCAAGTCCTAATTTTCAATCAATTTTCAATGACCCAATTTTCATTTGTTTGAAAATTGAGAATTGCAAATTGAAAATTTAGCCGTGATCATCACCTGGTACGGTCATGCGTGTTTCAAAATTCAATCCGGAGACCTCATTGTGGTGACGGATCCGTTTGCCAAAGACATTGGCCTGACGCCGCCGCGGATGCGTGCCGATATTGTTGCGGTCACTCATGGACATTTCGACCACAACAACGCCCAGTCGCTTGGAGGAGAACCGTTTATGATCACAGGACCGGGCGAATATGAAATCAAGGGGGCCTACATCCGCGGGGTCGAGACATTCCACGACGCCCAGAGCGGCGCCCTGCGGGGTTTGAATACCATCTACACGATCCGCATCGAGGATCTGACCATTGCGCACTTTGGAGATTTTGGCGAGGATGGTCTGCGTCCGGAAACCGCGGACGAGTTGGGAAGTGTTGACGTCCTGATGATTCCGGTCGGCGGGGTATACACGATTGACGGAAAAACCGCGGCGAAAATAGTAAAACAGCTCGAGCCAAGGTTCGTGATCCCTATGCATTATGCCGTCAGAGGACTCTCCTTTAAACTTGACGGCGTTGACCAGTTTTTGAAAGAAATGGGAGCGGGCATGCCAGAGCCGGTTGAGAAGTTCACGATCAGAAAAAAGGACATCGCCCCGGAAGAGAAGACCGAGGTGGTGGTGTTGAAGATAGTATGACGCAAAAAATCAAAAACTTCATTGCCGCAAGCTCCGAGCGCAGCCGCAAGGTCATCGCGGGAATTACGGTTGGCTTTGCGGGTATCATGCTTTTCTTTGTATGGACGGCCGGGGTCTCGGCCAGATTGCCTCTGCTGGGCTCTGAATTCACGATCCCGGCGGCAACGGACCCAGATTCCAGACTAAGTCTGGAATCTGGATATGCGGGACCGGTAACTGTTTCTCCCATGAGAGGATTGATTGATTCTTTTCAGGGCCTGGCCCGCCTTTTTCAAGGAGAATACTCCGCAGGTTCTCCGTCAGCTGACGGATCATCCAGGGTATCGTACCCGTCAACTCCGCCAATCCAGGGATTATTCGAGAAAATAGCCGACGAGGCGCGGGTGACTGATGCGACTACCACTGTGCGCGAAGACCTGCCGCCGGCCGACGAGCTGCCGGGATTGTAGATGTCTATTATGTCCGATATCGGAAAAGTACAACAATGGGAGATAACGAATGAAATGCGCGATTCGTATCTGGACTACGCTATGTCCGTGATCGTCATGCGCGCGCTTCCGGATGTGCGCGACGGCCTCAAGCCCGTGCACCGGCGGATTTTGTATGCGATGCACGAACTCGGTCTGACTCATAATGTAAAATTCCGCAAATCGGCGTTGGTGGTCGGCGAAGTACTTGGAAAATATCATCCTCACAGTGACGTAGCCGTGTATGACACCATGGTGCGCATGGCGCAAGATTTTTCGCTCCGCTACCCCCTCGTGAACGGCCAGGGCAATTTCGGATCAATTGATGCAGACGCGGCCGCAGCCATGCGCTATACCGAAGCGCGCATGACGCATATTGCCGAGGAACTGCTCAAAGATATTGAAAAGGAGACCATTGACTACCGGGGAAACTACGATGACACCCGGCAGGAACCCGTAGTACTCCCTGCCGCCGTGCCAAACCTGCTGCTCAACGGCACCTTGGGCATTGCCGTTGGCATGGCAACCAACATCCCGCCGCATAATCTTGGCGAGACCATTGATGCGCTCGTGCATGTAATCGACAATCCCGATGCAACCGCGGACGACCTGATGGAATTTATCAAGGGGCCCGATTTTCCGACCGGCGGTATTATTTTCAATGAGAAGGAAATTAGGGCCGCATACGCCACTGGGAAGGGCTCAATTCTGACGCGAGGAAAGGCGGACATAGAGGAAGGGAACAAGGGATACCAGATTATTGTTACTGAAATCCCCTACCAGGTGAACAAGGCGGAGCTCATCACGAAAATCGCGGAATTGACGCAAGAGAAAAAAATAGAGGGTATCCGGGATCTGCGGGACGAGTCTGACCGCGACGGTCTGCGCGTGGTGGTTGAGCTCAAAGCCGACGCCCAGCCGCAAAGAGTACTCAACAATCTCTACCGCCACACCGATCTTGAAAAGACTTTTCATATGAACATGCTGGCGCTCGTGGACGGCATCCAGCCCCAAGTGCTTTCGATTAAAAACGTGCTTGAGGAGTTTGCCAAGCACCGCGTGGATGTCGTAACCCGGCGCGCCAAGTTTGACCTCGCGCGCGCGCGTGAGCGCATCCATATCCTCGAGGGTCTTAAAAAAGCGCTCGACCATATTGACCGAGTCATTGACACGATCAGAAAATCAAAAGACAAAGAGGAGGCGCATGCGAACCTGATGAAGCGATTTGATTTGTCCGAAATACAGGCAACCGCCATCCTTGAGATGCGCCTTGCGACCCTTGCCGGACTTGAGCGCCAGAAGATAGAGGACGAACTCAAAGAGAAGCAAAAACTCGCCGCATCGCTCCAAGCGCTCTTGAAAGATCCAAAGAAGATCCTCGGCGCGGTCAAGGAAGAGCTCATCGAGATCAAGAAAAAATACGGTGATGAGCGCAGAACCCGCGTGGTGCGCGCATCCCCCAAAGAGCTTATCGCAGAAGATCTGATCCCGGACGAGGAAGTGGTGGTCATGCTTACGGCTGGCGGCTATATCAAGCGCATCAAACCGGAACACTATCGCATCCAGAAGCGGGGCGGCAAAGGCCTGATCGGCATAGAGACCAAAGAAGAGGACGTAGTGGAGCATCTGCTTACCTGCACTACGCATGCGTCTCTCCTCTTTTTTACCAATACCGGCAAGGTCTACCAGGTACCCTGCTACGAGATTCCGGAGGGATCGCGCACCGCAAAAGGTAAAGCGATTTTTAACTTTCTGTCTTTGGGACAAAGTGATCAGGTAACGTCAATTCTGGCTATCGCAAAACCGCAGGCAACATCTAAAAAAGGTGCGGCGCAAGGGCCAAAAGAACTATCGGACAACTCCTATATCGTCATGCTCACGAAACATGGTATAATCAAGAAAGTGGAGGCGGGCTCCTTTGAAAACGTGCGGCGCAACGGCTTGATCGCGATCACGCTCAAAAATGACGATAGTTTGGCCTGGGCGCGCATTACCTCGGGCAAAGACGAACTGATATTGGCCACTAAAAATGGGCAGGCGATCAGATTTCCGGAGCGGGATGTGCGTCCTATGGGACGTACCGCAGGAGGCGTGACCGCGCTCCGGCTCAAAAAAGACGATGAGGTGGTCGGCGTGGACGTGATTCCCTCCTTTGCCACTGCCGTCGCTAAAGCTATGGAGGGCAAGAAAGCTACGGAGGGCAAGCAAGAATTGCTGATCATTATGGAAAATGGGTACGGCAAGAAAACCTCTCTCAAAGAATACAAACGTCAGAAGCGTGGGGGATCGGGCATCAAGACCGCGAAAGTAACGTCCAAGACCGGAGCGCTGGTGTCAAGCCGTATCGTTGACGCCGAAGGAGAAGAGCTCATCGCGATCTCGCGCAAAGGCCAGGTGATCCGCACGTCTCTTGGCGCGATCCCAAAACTCGGCCGGGCCACGCAAGGCGTGCGCATTATGCGCATGGACTCAGGAGATGCGGTCGCGTCTATTACGACACTGTGAAAAAGTAAACCGTACTCATTTCAAATCAAAAGGTTTTATGCCAACAATCTCAGAATCCCAGCTTCAATTAAATCTATCGAGTATAGACCGACATGCCTACTTTAAAAGTCGATATGGTAGGAACGGCAGCTTAAATAAGATTTTTGAACCGGATGCCGCCATACATAATTGGTATCGTTTTGTTTTGTCATTTCCGCCTCACTTGGTGCGCGAGTATCTTTCACAATTTAAGACAGACCAATTAAGTATAGTTTTGGATCCTTTCTGCGGAACTGGTACTACTTTGGTTGAAGCCAAAAAAGGGGGGTTCCGGGCGGTAGGCATTGAAGCGCACCCAATGTCGAGTTTTGCAAGCACGGTAAAAACCGATTGGAAAATAAATCACAAAAAATTGTTAGACCATTCTCATAAGATAGCCGATACTGCGTTAAAAAAAATAAATAAAGAGAAAAATCTGCGCCAATTGCCGATTGACCAGGAAGTCCTGCTTTTAAGAAATTCGATCAGTCCTAGACCATTACACAAAGCGTTAATCCTGAAAGAAACAATTGACAATTTAAAAGACGAGGAACTCCGGGGAGTCGAGCTTTTGTCTTTGGCAAAAATTCTGGTGTCTTCCGTTAGCAACCTTCATTTTGGCCCCGAAGTTGGAGTGAGGGGGTTTAAAGAAGATGCGGACGTGGTTGGCGAATGGTTGAAGCAAATACATGTTGCGTCAGGAGACTTACAAATTTTAGGGTCAATGAACTCCTCAAAAACAGAGATTTTTAACAGCGATGCCAGGGAGATAAATCAAATTATGAAACCCCAGAGCATTGACATAGTTATTACCTCTCCGCCATATCCGAATGAAAAAGATTATACGCGAACCACGCGTTTAGAAACCATTTTGTTAGGTTTTGCTAAAAATAAAGAAGACCTACGGATGATTAAAAAAGGGTTGGTGCGCTCTAATACCAGAGGCGTATATAAGGGCGACTCGGATGACAGACTTGTCGGAGACGTACAAGAGGTGCAAAGGATTGCCGCAGAGATTGAGCGTCGCCGTATTGAACTTGGAAAAACATCCGGCTTTGAGCGGATGTATGCGAGAGTTACCAAGCTCTATTTCGGAGGGATGACGCGGCACCTCGCGGACTTGCGGACTATTTTAAAACCGGGGGCGATGCTTGCATATGTCGTCGGAGACCAGGCATCGTACTTGAGAGTCATGATACGGACTGGCACGATATTGGGCGAGATAGCACAATCCCTTGGCTATGAACTAGTTGCCACTGATCTCTTCCGAACAAGAATAGCAACGGCGACAAAGGAACAATTAAGAGAGGAGGTGCTGGTTCTGAGATGGCCGAAAAAATAATATGTCAAACGGAAATCGTTACAACAAAATAATTGAAAGAATATTCTTCTCTCATTTTAAAAAAGGAACGGGAGAAATTCTTTTTGAGCGTGAAGAATTAATGAAAGCAGCAAGGGCTTTAAGAATTGATCTGCCTAAAAATTTAGGAGATTTAATTTATAGCTTTCGTTATCGTGCGTCTCTACCCGAAAGAATAAATAAAATGGCGCCCTCCGGAAAAGTTTGGATTATCAGGCCAGCAGGAAGAGGTAAATATCAATTTGTCGCGGTGGTTGACGTCGCTATAGTACCAAATAAGGGTATGGCGGAAACAAAAATTGCAGATGCGACACCTGGTATCGTGACAAAGTACGCGCTTAACGACGAGCAGGGACTTCTGGCAAAGTTACGGTACAATCGACTCATTGATATTTTTACCGGCGCTACATGCTACTCTCTTCAAAATCATCTTCGGACGACGGTACCAAATATGGGACAGGTTGAAACTGATGAACTTTATGCGGGAGTTGACTCTCGGGGTATTCAGTATATTTTTCCAGTTCAGGCCAAAGGGGGAACAGATAGGTTGCATATAGTCCAGATTGAACAAGATTGTGCTCTTTGTGCGACAAAATTTCCGGAATTGATTTGTCGTCCTATTGCTGCACAATTTATGGATGGCGACTTGATCGCCCTATTTTCTTTTGAAGAAAGTGCGGACGGATTACGAATACGCTCGGAGAAGCATTACCGCCTTGTCCTGCCAGAGGATATTTCTTCTGAAGATCTGGAAATTTATAAAATGAGAGAGGAGTAGGCCAAGCGAAAAAATACAATATCACCGCATCAAGATTACTTTATGGATTTACCAGACAACTTTCTCCATCCCGAGCGCATTATTGGGGCGCTTGAGATTCCAAAGGGCAGTATCATCGCGGATTTTGGCGCGGGGCACGGGTATTTTACCATACCGCTTGGCAGAGCTACGGGACCGGACGGCAAGGTGTACGCGATCGACATTCAAAAGGCCGGGCTTACGGTTGTCCAGACCAAAGCACGCCTCGAACGTCTGCTGCACATTGAGCCG
>CAYVMH010000022.1:0-3623 GCA_964452595.1 uncultured Candidatus Saccharibacteria bacterium | reverse complement strand
TCGACCTTGCGCGGACTCTTCCGCTAGAGGTCCATCTGCTGCACATCGAGCCGGTTTGGGCAGATCTTGACCGGCCAAACGGATCGCGACTCCCGGAAGCATCGGTTGATCTGGTGCTCATGGCAAACATACTGTTTCAGTCCGAGAAAAAAAGTGATATGATGCAGGAAGCATACCGCGTGCTGAAAGCCGGAGGACGGGCATTTGTGATCGAGTGGAAGCCAAATGAGGCATCATTTGGCCCCCCGGTGCATTTGCGCGTGTCCGCACAAACGGTGCAAAACATGGCCGTACATACCGGATTTATATTCGAACGCGAAGTCCCGGTCGGCAGCCATCATTACGGCCTTATTTTTAGGAAATCCTGAAGGAACCGACTATTTATTTGTCATTCCCGACTTGATCGGGAATCCAGAAGATATTGACTCTGGATTCCCGCTTCCGCGGGAATGACAGAAGCATCCCTCCATGCCTCGTATCATCATCGTCGGTCTTGCCATCCTTGGCATCATCGTCTTGCTTGTCGCCTTCTCTCTTCTCGGACTTCTGCCGGGAAAAAAGACCGCGCCGCCGCCAAAAGTGACGATCTCACTCTGGGGAAGCCGAGATACCGAGGATGTCTGGCGCAAGATCATGGATGATTTTCGTATCCAATACCCTTCGGTCACCGTCACCTATCGAAAAATCAGCGAGGATGCATTTGAAGACACGCTGGTCAACGCGCTTGCCGAAGGCAGAGGGCCCGACATGGCGCTCATGCCCCATTCGCTTATCGCAAAGCATCGCGATAAATTGTTTCTCCTGCCGCAGCAGACGTTCAATTTTGACACGAGGGACTTTAAAAATCTTTTCGCGGACGTATTTGTCGAAGATCTCATAGACAAGGACAACGCCATTATCGGCCTGCCCTTGTTCATTGACACGCCTCTTCTTTTCTACAACAAAGATATATTTAACGCGGCCGGCATTGCGCGGGCGCCAATAACGTGGGACGAGGTGATCAGCCGGGCCCAATCCCTTACCGCACGCTCCAGCGCCGGAGACATTCTGACCTCGGGTCTTGCAATCGGCTCCGGCGCCAATGTCGAGCGTTCGTTTGAGGTCATTAATTCAATGATCCTGCAAAATACGCCACGCCAGCGGCAGAGCAATGGCAGTATCGTCTTTGAAGAGGGTGCGCTCAACGCCATAAAATTTTACACCTCCTTCGCCGCTCCCTCTCAGCCAACCTTTTTCTGGACGAGCCGTCTGCCAAGCTCATTTACCATGTTCAGCCAGGAGCGGGCCGCTATGACTTTTGGCATGAGCGAGGACATTGCGCGCATCTTACAGAAAAACCCGCATCTCAATCTGGGCATTGCTCCGTTTCCACAGCAGATCAATACCCGCTTTCCGGTAGTATACGGCGAGTACTTTTTCCCAACAGTACTTAAAACCGCCAAAAATCCAGGGCCTGCATGGCAATTTATCCTATACATCGGCGCCGGAGACGGGGCAAAGACGTATGCGCAGGTCTCGGGCCGCCCGGCAGGGCGCAGGGATATCTTGAGCGCCAAGGCGCCGGCTCCACAGCTTGACGTTGCCTACCGCCAATCGCTTATCGCGCGATCCTGGACAGCGCCGGATCAGAAGACAACGCGCCGCCTTTTTACTGAGGCGCTCGATGAAATCGCATCTGGAGCGGCACGACCGCAGGAAGTCCTTGCAAAACTCGGCCAGCAGTTGCAATTACTTTACCCATAGGTTCTTTCCAGACTAAGTCTGGAATTCTGGAATTTAATTCGTAGATTCCAGACTTAGTCTGGAAAGCGCCACAACATAGTATGCAAAACCGAAAAATCTCTTTTCTCATCCTCCTCGCAGGCATCCTGATTGCGGTACCTTTGTTTGTCTTGGCCGATCATGATGGTGGTCGTGGTTTTCATCTTGTCACCTGCGCAGTACACGCAGGTCAGGGAAGGGGAGCCCCGGGCGAGTTAAGCCCCATGACAGAATTTTGCAATATCTGCCACCTTTTTCTCTTATTGCAAGGCTCCTTTAACTTTATCTGGACATATCTTACCATACCCATTGCCACGGTCATGTTCCTATACGGAGGGTTTCTCATGGTACTGCCATCATTTACAGGTAATACCAATCAGGTAAGTAAGGGAAGGGCTGTACTGCTCCATACGGTCATGGGTCTCGCTATTGTGTTCTTTGCATGGATCGGGGTTGATTCAATACTGAAGATCATGGGGGCGCAAGAGACCGGGAATTTTGGGCCGTGGAATAAGATCAAGTGCGATGTGAGGGCGGCATTCATACCCACGCTTGGCGGTCCAGTAAACGTGATTCCGCCGGAATTGACCTGTCCGGCAGGACAAACTACCAAATTGGTGAATGGAGAAAACGTATGCGACCCATTGGTGCAGCGCAGTATATCTAGGAGTACAAGCCTAAACGGCGCGCGGTTCAGCAATTGTACTGCTTCAAATATTCAACCAGACATAGATGCCATAATTGTTAGTGCGGCAGGGCAAAATAATATTAATGTAAATAGATTTAGGGCCTTAATACTTGCCGAATCAGGCGGTGATCGCAATGTAAGGGTAAGCAATAGAGGAGCTTGCGGCATGGCTCAAGTACTTCCAACCACTGCCAACAAAAGTTGTGACGAGTTAAGAAACCCACAAATTGGCATTCCTGCGGGAGCCGCTTATTATGCAGCCCGGCTAAGAGAGTGTAGAGGAAACGAGACATGCGCGGCTGCCGCCTACAACGGCGGACCTGGGGCAACATACCCAAGCAGAGATTGTGACGGAATGGCGCAGTGGCAATGCGAATTTGATAACCGCGCGCAGACTATTCGCAACACCGGTTATATCCCAACGCGCAATTATGTTAATTTTTTAAACTCGTGTCAGGTGCAACTTGGCGGATAAAATCTCTGTGGATATCCTGTATTGCACAAACACCTCCGCATAAGATATACTAAAAATCATGCCCTTCCAACCCCGTCTCTTGTGGAAAACGCTCATCTTGTATATTGGAGTTTGGTATGGTATGTTTGAAAATGGCATCCCGCTCGCGCGCGCCAATATCACCATTGACAATCCCCTGGGACCGCAAACCAAATCAATCACCGATCTTATCACGTCAATCGTTGACCAGTTAACGCCAGTTGCCGGCGTTATCGCGGTATTTGCCATCATTGTGGTCGGGTTTCAATTTCTCCTGGCAGCGGTGCAGGGAGAGCCGGGGAAAATCAAAGATGCACGAAAAAACCTGATGTGGGTGCTGGTTGGTGTCGGAATCATTGTCAGCGCCCGGCTACTCGCCGAAGCCGCAAAGGTCTTTTTCTCAAATTTATAAACTCATTCTTTGTCATATATAAAAGGTCGCGTATCACACGTTTTTCATTTAATTTAAACACTATATGTCAAAATCGTCAATCTATACCTCCGTAATTATCGCGTCTTACCTGCTTGTGCCGGCGCTTGTGTTTGCGCAGCAGCAGGGAGCGCCACAGGGAAACCAAGTAACCAACATTATCACCCAATTTACCGGAGCTGCGCGCATAACTGTGACCCTGCTCTTTGTCCTGGCAATGCTTGTGTTTGTCTGGGGTGCGGTCAAGCTCA
>CAYVMH010000021.1:0-10063 GCA_964452595.1 uncultured Candidatus Saccharibacteria bacterium | reverse complement strand
TCTCGTGGGGCGAACTGGTGCCCGTAGCAAGTTTTTTCATTCAGCGCGCGCGCTGTCGCCATTGCAGGAGCGAAATCTCATGGCAACATCCTCTAGTGGAACTTGCGTGTGCTACTGGCTATGTTGCAGCATTGTGGATTTTGATTTCAGATGGCCTTTGGATGAGCATGCACCCGCTCGCATTTGTGGGGCTTGCCATCGGCATACCCGCGGTCTTAGTCGTCCTCGTATCGGACTTTCGCTTTCAGACCATTCCTGACGGGGCCACATTGATCTTGGGTATGATCGGTCTTGGCGCGGTCATAGTCAGGAGCGCTGCCCTACCCACGGAAACGATCCGAATTGCGTCATACGATCTTGGCGCGGCCATCCTGGCAGGGAGTGTGCTGGGCGGTCTGTGGTATTTCTCGCGCGGACGATGGATGGGATTCGGCGACGTCAAGCTCATCTTCGCCACCTCGCTGATTCTCGGGTCTCCCGCAAGCCTTGCGGCATTTCTCTTTGCCTTCTGGAGCGGCGGAATCGCGGGCGTGTTGCTGCTCCTTTCCGGAAAGAAGCGCATGCGCGAGCGAATTCCCTTTGGGCCCTTCATACTTCTGGGCAGCGTGTTCGCTTGGTTTTTCTCCCCCCTCTTCCTGAATCGGGTTGGACTGGGTATACTTATGTAGACGCCGCTATATGGCTGTGGATATCTTGATCTTGCGCTCATTTTCGAAACCCGATACTATAGAGACATCTCACCAAAACAGTTTGAAAGGTCGAACCTCATAAACACGGCATATCTTATCAAAACACAATGATATTTTTGACCAAAAAACGAAGCGGAAATAAGGGTTTCACCCTGATTGAACTTTTGGTGGTCATCGCGATCATCGGCGTGCTCGCATCCATCGTGCTCGCGTCCCTCAACACCGCGCGCAAAAAATCTCGGGATACGCGACGGGTTGCGGACATGAACCAGGCAAAGCTGGCGCTGGAGTTGTATTACGATTCAAACAGGAGGTACCCGAGCACCGCTAGCACCGAAGGTACGGCATTGCTCGTGCCAACCTTCATTGCTTCATGGCCAACCGATCCGATCACCTCGACCGCATACACCTATTTTGCCGGACTCAACAATCGTGCGGATAACGCAACGGTTGACAACGTCTGCAACACGGCAGCAGCCCTCTGCCAACTCTTCCACACGGGCGCCACGGTTGAGGACCAGACCATTACCGCAATGAACTCACGCGCCGGAGGATGCGTGAGCGCCACAACCCCGGCCGGATGCAAGATTTCCCTTGATGAGACCACGATTACTTCAGCAACCTCCCTAACCTGCGCAAATGCGGCGGCAGCGGGACAGGGATGCTACGACGTGATTCCTTAAGACCGATTTTTCTGAAGCGGCAAAACCCCTCCGATGCGAGTCGGGGGGTTTTTTAGTTGTCCGTGATATGATATACTTTTTGTATGAGAAAAGCGCTGGGTAAAAATAGAGCGGGGTCCACCCAGCACCATTTTTTGCTAAAAAATGGTGCTGGGTTCACGGCCGTAGAGATGGTCGTATCTCTTGCCATTATCGTGCTCTTGAGCGCGCAGATTATCGTCAGCTTTTCAGGCGCCGGACAGAGCGCTGCGCTCAATCGCGCAATACAGGAGTTGACGGGAGAGATCAGAAAAGCCCAATACGCCGCCATTGCCGTAATTTATGCGCCAAACTCCGGGTTGCCCCCGTCGCCTGCGGTCGGCGTCTTGTTGAGCGTCGGGTCAGCGCCGCAACTTATCCGTTTTATAGACCGCAACGACCAGCCGCCAAGTTTTGCGGCAAATGGCCGATATGACGCAGGACAAAGCGAGAAAATCCGCGAGTATACGCTTCCCGACAACGTAAAGATTAACCGGCTGACTGACGATGCGGGCAACGGCGCGTACGCCGCCATGCATATATTATTTCAAGTCCCGGAAGCGACCGTGATGCTCACAAAAGACGATGGCGCGGCATTTCCCGGGAGCCGCGTTGACATTGAGCTTTCCAGCCCGACCGGAACGAAAAAGATCGTTACCGTGAGCATAACCGGAGAAATAAATGCGAAGTAGCATGAAAAGCAAATTGCGCAGCGCTGGGTTTACCATGATCGAGGTCATCATTGCCTTTGGCGTGCTCACCGCGGCGATCGTGGGGCCTGTCGCGCTTGTCGCTTTTAGCTTTGAGCGGGCACAATCGTCGCAAAACAAGCTGATCGCGACAAACCTGGGGCAGGAGGGCATTGAGATCGTCCGCGCAATCCGCGAAAACAACGTGATCTGCGACATCCTTTCAAGCCCGCCGCCGATACCTTGGAATGCCAATCCGAACGGGGGAGCGAAGCTCGGAGCGGGCAGCAATAATCATTTCCTTGTTGAGGCAGGCAACCAAACGCCGGTTGCGGCCGCGTGCGGGACGTTTGATACACCGAGGCCGACACCCATTGCCGCGTGCGACATAAGCACGCCGCCATGGGTCAACCCGCCGCTCAATCTGAACGCAAGCGGCATATACACGTACGGTCAGGGCGCGCCTACGTTGTTTCGCCGGTGCGTTACCATTTGTGTTCCGTCCTCATCCCCTCCGTGCAACGGGGCGGCCGATGCCGACGTAAGCAATGCAGGAGACCAGATGGAAATCATTTCAAAGGTCTTTTGGACGGAACAGAGACGCAACAGAAGCATTCAGTTTCGGGAGCGGCTCTATAACTGGAGATAGATATGAAGGAAATTCGTATAAAACAACCAAATGGTACAAAGCGGGATTTACCCAGCACCACTTTTGCGCACAAAAGTGGTGCTGGGTTTACCTTAATCGAAATCATGGTCGCGGTGAGTTTGTTCGCCATTATCACGCTTGCAACCGTCCAGATCATGCTTATTGCGATACGCATCCAGAAAACCACCAGCCGCATTCAGGCAATTCAGGATAACGCCCGTTTCTCCCTTGAGCTGATCACCAAGGAAATGCGCACCGGGATCAACTATGAGGCCGGTACGCCGGCAAGCGCCATCTGCGCGAGCGACGGGTCAGAGATCCATTTCTTAAGTACGTCGGGAAGACGAGTATACTATCTTGATCCGAACGGTTCAGGCAGGATCTATCGTGCCACCGGCGATATCACGAGCGCCGATCAATGCTTTGGACAGGGAAACAGTCGGTTCAGCGAATTCACGGGCGACCAGGTATTTGTCGAGCGTCTCGCGTTCATTCTGCGCGGGCAAAACCCAACCGCCGGCGACGGGCAGGCCATGGCAACCATTACCATGCGCGCGAGACCCAACCTCAATCTACAGACGACCATTGTACAACGCGTACGAGACGCGCCATAAGAAAAGACATGCGATACGAGACATCCTTCAATATGTTCAGGAGCCCAAGCAAAATCGAGGGGAAAACCATAAAACAAAAAGATGGGGCGATCCTTTTGCTCGTCGTCATTATTCTAACCGCGATTTTTTCGATCAGTATCGGGGTATTTGGCGTGATCATCGGACAAGTCAGCGCCTCGGAAACATTTGAGAATTCAAATATCGCATTCTACGCGGCGGACCAAAGCATTGAACGGACCCTTTACAGAGATCGCCAGGAAAATGATTTTCCCTGCGCCAGTTTGCCATGTCCTCCAGTCACGATCCCGCAGCAGCCCGCCGCATCCGGAGGGTGCATGGGCGTCGCTACCATTACCAAGACCGCAAATCCTGCGCCGCCGCCCGCGGCCATAACGCAAATCAGCGTCAGCGGGTTAAGCACGGCCTGCGGGGTCGTGACCCAGCGCACCGTTGCGCGCGCATTTTTGACCACCTACTAGGAGTATGCCCCGCCAAACCCCGGAACAACGGATTGCGGAATTGCGCACAGAGATAAGCCATCACCGGTATCTCTATCATGTGCTGAATCGCCAGGAAATTTCCGACGCGGCGCTCGATTCGCTCAAGCATGAACTCGCCGAACTCGAGGAGCGCTATCCGCATCTCGTGACGCCGGATTCGCCCACCCAGCGAGTCGCGGGAAAACCGCTCCCCGGATTTTCCAAGGTATGGCACGAGACGCCGATGCTTTCGCTCGCCGACGCGTTTTCGCAACAGGAGCTGGTTGCATGGGAGACGCGCATCAAAAAACTGACTGAACAGCATACGGTATACGGCACAAGTTCTTTGGATTATTTTGCCGAACTGAAAGTTGACGGGTTCGCGGTCTCGCTCGTGTACCAAGACGGAGTTTTTACCACCGGGTCAACGCGCGGAGACGGCACAATCGGAGAGGACGTGACCGAAAATCTCAAAACAATTGATTCGATCCCGCTACGCCTGCGCGATTATTCCGGGTTCCAGACTAAGTCTGGAATACGTTCCAGACTTAGTCTGGAAAAGTTTGCCCGCGTGCGAAGCGCCATAGCCGCAATACCGCCCCGCCTTGAGGTTCGCGGAGAAGTATATATGACCAAAAAAGTTTTTGACGAAATAAATGCCAAACAGCTCAGGAAAGGTTTGCCGCTCTTTGCAAATCCCCGCAACATTGCCGCAGGATCGGTGCGTCAGCTCGATCCTGCGATAACCGCGTCGCGCAAGCTCGACTTTCTCTGCTGGCAGCTCGTTACCGACCTCGGACAGGAAACGCACGAGGAAGAGCATCTGATCGCACAGATGTGGGGATTTAAAACGGTGGGGATCGCCCAACGATGCGCAGACATTCGCGCCGTCGTGACATTCTGGAAACGGGCGCTTGGCGAGCGAGACAAACTGCCGTTCCTCATCGACGGCATTGTCGTGCAGGTTAACTCCGAACGGATAGCGCGCGAACTCGGGGTCGTCGGCAAAACTCCGCGCGGGGCCGTGGCGCTTAAATTTCCCGCAGAGGAGTCTACTACCATTATCGAACGCATTGCGGTGCAGATCGGCCGCACCGGCGTGCTCACGCCGATCGCGGTATTGAGGCCGGTCTCCGTCTCGGGCGTGACCGTATCGCGCGCAACGCTCCACAATCTTGACGAGATCAGACGTCTTGACGTGCGGGAAGGGGATACCGTAGTGATCAGACGCGCCGGAGACGTGATTCCGGACATCGTGCAGGTGCTTCCGAAACTCCGCCCCAAAAACACCAAAAAGTTTGACATGCCAAAAAAATTCTGCGGCCAGAAGGTCGTGCGCATATCCGGCGAGGTGGCGCATCGCATCGAGCACCCGGAGCAGTGCGAACTCGTGGCACGGGAGCGCCTGTACCACTTTGTCTCAAAGGGCGCTTTTGATATCTCCGGACTCGGCCGCAAGATCATCGACCGCCTGCTTGAGGAGGGGTTGATTCAAGACGCCGCGGATCTCTTCATGCTCACCGAAGGAGACATCCAGCCGCTTGAGCGATTTGCCGAGAAATCAAGTCGCAACCTTATTGCCGCGATTCAGCACAAAAAGGAGATTGAGCTCCCGCGTTTTCTCTATTCGCTCGGCATCCTGCACGTGGGCGAGGAGACGGCCATTGATTTAGCCGCCCATTTTGGTACATTAGAAGCAGTGCGCGGCGCGAGCCAAGAGGAACTGGAACGGATTCCGAACATCGGGCCGGTTGTGGGAAAAAGCGTAGCCGCGTGGTTCCGCAACCCTCGCAATCGTGAACTACTGAAAAAATTGGCGCATGCCGGCGTGCGCTCGCAGCCATACCGCAAACCCGCAGGCAGCGCATTGCCTCTTGCCGGGCTCACCTTTGTCCTCACCGGCATGCTTGCCAATCTTTCGCGAGATCAAGCCAAATCCCGCATCCGCGACCTGGGCGGCACCGTATCCGAATCCGTCAGTAAGAAAACAAGTTTTGTAGTTGCAGGGGAGAGGCCCGGCTCGAAATTGGATCAGGCGCGGCGGCTGCACATTCCCGTTTTGGGCGAGACCGAATTTCTCAAAAAAATCAAATGATCACCAAAGAAGACGTACAACACATCGCGCGGCTGGCGCGGATCGAGCTCACCAAAGAAGAGGAGGATCGGTTTGGGCACGAGCTCTCCGCGATCCTGCAATTTGTCGAGCAACTGAACGAAGTGGATACGACCGGGATCGAGCCCATGACCGGCGGCACGCATCTGGAGCAGATTGCGCGAGCAGACACCCAAGACCAGACCGATCTCGAGCACCGTGCCGCCTCATTGATTGAGCAGGTACCCGAAAGAAAAGACCGGCTGATCCGGGTGCGCTCCGTATTCAAGTGACGCGTTGTTAAGATTCATCATGCAGCTCAACCAACGTACCATTATTGACGCGGCAAAAGGACTTCGCGCCGGAGAATTTTCGAGCGAGGAGCTGACCAATGCGTGTCTCTCGGCCATCCGCGAGCGGGATCATGACATTCACGCTTTTTTAAGAATCTCCGATCGCGCGATTGACGCGGCCAAGGAAGCGGATAAGATTTTCAAACGCGAGCCGGATTTGGCGCCGCCCTTGACCGGTATTCCGCTCGCCATCAAAGACAATATCCTGGTGGAAGGGGAGCATTGCACCGCGGCCTCGCGCATGCTTGAAAATTATATCGCATCATATGATGCGACCGTGATCAAAAAATTGAAAAATCAACACGCCGTTCTGCTCGGCAAGACAAACATGGATGACTCGGCAATGGGTTCTTCAACGGAAAGCTCCTTCTTCGGGCCCACCAAAAATCCTCATGATTTGAATCGCGTTCCCGGAGGATCTTCCGGCGGATCCGCGGCTGCGGTCGCCGCATACATGTGTCTTGGCGCGCTTGGCTCGGATACAGGCGGGTCGATCAGACAGCCCGCGTCGTTTTGCGGCATCGTCGGGATGAAACCGACATACGGCGCGGTCAGCCGTCATGGCTTGATCGCCATGGCGTCTTCTCTTGACCAGATCGGACCCATGACGCGTACTGTTGCCGACGCCGAAATTCTTTTCCATGCGATCAGGGGACGGGACGGCTTTGATGCGACGGTCGCGCCGGAAGACAGTTTTCCCGATGCGCCGATCGGATCGGTAAACGAGTCCGGTCGGCCGCTCAAACATATTCGTATTGGCGTGCCAAAAGAATATTTTTCCGGCGGGCTTGATGCTGACGTGAGAGAAGAGATCGTCGCACTGCTCGCCGAGTGCGAAGCCGCAGGCGCCCAATTGCATGAAGTAAGCTTGCCGCACGCATCGTATGCGCTCCCCGCATATTACATCATTGTGCCATCGGAAGTATCGGCTAACCTTGCGCGGCTCGACGGCATCCGATACGGCTATCACGAGCCAAAAAAAAACATGACCTTGTTTGACGCATATGCGCAATCCCGCGCCGCCGGATTCGGCACTGAGATCAAACGGCGCATCATGCTCGGTACCTATGCGCTCTCCGCAGGTTACTACGACGCCTACTACGCCAAAGCGCAGCAGGTGCGGCGTCGCGTCACCAAGGATTTTTCAGACGCGTTTGCAAAAGTAGATGTGCTCATCGGGCCCACCACCCCGACCCCCGCATTTATGCGCGGCGAGAAGACTGACGATCCGCTCAAGATGTATCTTGCCGATGTGTATACGGTTGCAGTGAATCTTGCGGGTCTTCCCGGCATCTCAATTCCCGCAGGGTTTGTCGCTCGCAACAGCGCCACACTTCCCGTTGGATTGCAGCTCATTGCCCCGCGCTTCCACGAAAAACAACTCTTTGCCGCAGCAAAAACTATGGAGACGTTGCGTTCCTCATCTTTCTCTGTACGCCCATGAACGACACACCCTTTGAAAATCACGCCGTAGATATCATCACCGCCGTGATGGCGCTTCTTATTGGCCTTGCGATTCTCACCTCCCTCCTGCGCGTATTTCCCAATTGGTATGATTCGTTCCTGGCCTGGCTGCAATCGTGGCATTTGGGAGCATTTCCGGCGATCATTATGATCCTCTTCATCCTGCTCAATGTGCTGCTGGTCGGGTTTATCGCGTTCACCCTGCGCCGCTACGTAAAACTCGTGAGCACGCAACCCGCGAAAGCCGCTGGGGGAGAACCCGTCAACCCTGCCGCAGAAATACCGCGGGGCTGGAGGAGCATTGAACTGCTCATCCGGAGCGAGAATCCTTCGGACTGGAATATGGCGGTCATGCGCGCCGACGCGCTCCTTGACGACACGCTTCGCAAAGCAGGATACGCGGGCGCCACCATGGCAGACCGTCTGAAGATAATTGATCCGAGCCAGCTTTCTTCGCTCGATCGCGTATGGTCGAGCCACCGCCTCCGCAACGCCATCGCGCATAACCCAACAGACCAGCACACGCGCGAGACCATGGTGAGCGCCGTCAACAGCTATCGCCAGGCTTTCCATGATCTTGGCTTCACAACCGAACTCTCCCCGGATACGCCGCTCCCAGGAGACGCTCCTGACAACCTCCAGTTGAGATAATACTACATTATGAAAACTAAAAACCATAACCAGACTACTAAAGTATTATCCGATCGGTTAATACTTTAGTAGCCGTAGTTACTCACCCTGGTGACAACCCTTACGGAAAAAATATTAGATTACTTACAATTACAGGCAGAGAATACGCTCGATCTACTTGATATTTTCTTGTCTGATCGCAGAACGGCGATGCGTAAAGCAAGGCGTTCGCTCGTTCATGGTCCGCCCGCGTTTAAGACAAACTGGGCCGACGCATACCGAGAACGGCAGAAATTTTATTCACTATTAAATCAACTCAAGCGTGATGGCCTCGTCAAAAAGAAGAAAAATGGCAGACATTCACAATGGCATATCACCAAGACAGGCGCCAGACGTCTCGCGCTACTCAAAGGCAAGCCACACCCTATCAAATTTGAGAAAAAAACATATGCGAAAAAGAGCGGGGCGCTTGTTATCGTTTCCTTTGACATCCCCGAGCAAGAACGAAGAAAACGCGTATGGCTCCGTACCAATCTTGTGGCGCTTGGTTTTCAAATGCTTCAGAAGAGTGTTTGGGTCGCCAAGGTACAGATTCCGCAAGATTTCCTGCATGATCTAAAAAAATACCGCGTCTTTCCGTATCTGCATATCTTTTCCGTCAATAGGACAGGAAGCATAAGAAAAAGCATCTAAAAAATTGCTCCACTCCGTCATATCATAGAACTCACTAAAGTAGTAACCGATCGGTCATTACTTTAGTGAAATGTTTCAAGTGTGTATGTTTATACGTTCGTGCACCACTAGGTTGCTATTTTTATGAACACGGTATATGATATATACGCGGGGTAGAGGAGAAGTACCTCGCGAGGCTCATAACCTTGAGACGCCGGTGCAATTCCGGCCCCCGCAACATGGTTTTCCAAAAGCCGCCCATCCGGGCGGCTTTTGGTTTTAAGCGGGAGTATGCGTATCGGGGAAAAATCTGCCTTGTCTCCTGCATGGATATGCGCAGGTTTCCCAACACAAAAATGATGCGAGTCGGAGCAATGCGTAGCAGACCCGTCAATTTCGAATCTTGACGTTTTTCACAAAAGAGCGTAGCTTTTCGGTACGGCCTTTTTACAATTTGCGCAAAGAGGAGATCGCGCAATGCAAAAATTCTTTGATGCGCTTGCTCGCTGGTGGCTTTATCACTGGACAGTTGATCATACGGACATAATCTATAAAAAGCACGCCTGTGTTGATCTTTGCATCATGCTCTCATACGCCAGCAAAGAAGATGCCTTAACCAACGCATCGCGTATTATTACAATCCGTGGCGCAGGCATGGCAAAAAATTACTTCTCAGGCGCGCTGCTTGCCATAACAACCTGTGCATACGCCTACCCCCAAGAGGAACGCGCCCACAAACACACCATTCTTCGGGACTATAACCCGTCGAGCATTGAGACACGAATCATTTGGGTGGAAAATATCTATCACACCTTCGATGAAGTATGGAAGATTTATCGAGCGGTGATGAGACGCAGGGCCAATCTGAAACTGGTCGTCGTGATAACGGGGCAGACACATTCGCGGACTGCGCGGTTGATCTATCGCGCACTGTTTCCCAATGCAACGGTTCTTATCTCCGCAATCTCGGCTGAATCAGAATACCAGCCGGATCACCCGATTTTCGTTCAACAGACGCGGTCGCGGTGGTT
>CAYVMH010000020.1:0-10083 GCA_964452595.1 uncultured Candidatus Saccharibacteria bacterium | reverse complement strand
CAAACAAGATGTGAAAACCTATGGAAGCGCCCTTGATACCGTCTCCAAGCTCCGTCCGGTAACGTTCCGATACAAAACTGATACCAGCCGCGAGCATATCGGGCTCATCGCCGAGGAGGTGAATGCTGTAGAGCCCCGTCTCACGCAGTTCCAGAATGACGGCGCCATACGGGGTGTGTACTATGATGAACTTGCCGCGGTACTCGTGAGGGCCATACAAGAACTCAACCAAAAGATTGCAAGCAGCTCTGTCTCAACCCAGACAGGCATCCTGACCCTTGACCCCGCAGTACCGGATGCCGCAAACTTATCGTTCAACCTTAACCTGCAAGGCCATAAACTCATTGATATATCGCATATTTCGGGGTATCTTGGCAAATGGAGCATAGACGAGGACGGTACCCTCATGGCGGTGAAGATCATTACGGATGAAATTGTGACGCAAAAATTGACGGTAGGATCGGCAAGCAAGCCAGGCGGGATTACATTGTATGATGAGGCGGGCGGCGCGCCATATTGTGTAAAGATACGAAGCGGCGCCGTGGTGAGCGAGGCGGGAGCGTGCGGGAGCACAAATCCAAATGACAAAGTTCAAATGACAAATCAAGTTCAAAGTTCAAATGACACAAGTGTGTCAACCCCGTCCGAGCCGCCTGTGGTGAGCGCAGTCGAACCAACCACGGAACCCCAACCAGATGATGATCCGCCTCCGGCGGAAACCCCGGCGACGATACCCGAATCTTCACCGGAAACCGCGTCGTAAAGGTCAAATTTTTATGTCACGAATATGAGTCGACCACTTGTTTTCAAGCATATCTGTGACATTTGATGCCCGAAAGCCGTGACATGCCAGCATGAGACCTGTGAGAAGACTTCTCACTGGTTGAGTTGAAAAGAAAAGAAAAGAAAATATGGAAAAAGATTTTGATAGATGGAATGAGGTCAAGAAAAAGGCTGATGCAGAAGCCCCGCGTCTGTATACGGTGCGAGAAATCTGGTGGTGCCGGTTTGGCATAAACATCGGTACCGAACAAGATGGAGGTGGGCGCTTTTTTCTCCGTCCTGCGATCATACTGCGAGGATTTGGTTCCGACGCATGCCTTATTGCTCCACTTACAACTTCCGTCCGTGAGCACCCGCTTCGTATTCCAGTGGGCATAATTGATGGTCGTTCAGCGCGAGCGAATCTGTCTCAATTGCGGGTTGTTGATACTCGCAGGCTGATTGAAAAAATCAGCTTTCTTGATCGGGAAATGTTTGCCTCATTAAGAAAAGCCGTCAGAGTTTTATTCTGACGGCTTTTCTTGAACTTTCACATTTCTCCCCCTTGCGGGGGTGAGGCCGAAGCCAACTATGTCTATAGTATAGCAGAACCAAAAATTATGTCAACCCGCGTTATCCACACCTCATGATGCGTAAAATAAAAGAGCTGGTATTGATTTCTCACCCTTTCTTTTGTATACTTTCTCACTGATCGTTTATTTATTTTAGATAAAGCACATAAACGATAATAAACGATACATGATTGCTGCAGATTTTATCCACATATCCATAAGTTGCATATATTGCTGGTTCCATTATACTGAATACTGACGATTAATAATACTAAAAAATAACTTATGAACGAACACGACCAACAGTTTCCTGTGCGTTGCGCGAATATGGGGCGCATGCTCCTGTTTATCTTTGCCGGGGCGGTGCCGCTGTGGTTTTTCCCGTGGCGGATCAATGTGGATTTCGGCAGGGAGGTGACGTTTCTGCTCCTGATTTTGGGCGCGCTTGTGCTGTGGCTTTTGTCAGGCCTCCTGACCGGCAGATTTCGCTATGTCCGCTCCATCGGACTGTATGCGGGCGCGCTTTTCCTGCTCGCCGCATCGGTGAGCACACTGCTCTCAAAAAGGCCGTTTGCGTCGGCTTTCCTGAATGATCCTTCGGCGGAGAAATGGTCAACGCTGCTCGCAGGGTTTCTGCTCATGATGGTTACGGCAAATCTCTTTGCCTCCCGCGCGGACGCGGTGCGCGCGCTGCTGATTTTTGTGCTCGCAACCGGAGTGGAGGCGGTATTGACGTTCTTCTCGCTCGCGTTCCATCTTTCGGCGTTTCGGGTGATCGCCCCGTTTGTGCGGGGAGATGATTTCAACGTGATCGGCACGATCAACGGCGCAGCGCTTCTGTATACGGCCGGTCTCATGGCGGCGCTTGGCCTTGTTTTGGCTCCGGCATTTCATCAGTTGCGGACGTGGATTCGGTGGGCGATCTATGCAGCCATGTTTTTCTTTGCGGCAAATCTGCTCATGGTGCATTTCCGGACCGCGTGGATTATTTTATTTATCGGGGGCCTGTTTCTTTCGGGGTTTACGTTTTGGACGTCCTCCTTTGCCCAGACTTCCGAAGAGGACGAGTCCTCCGAAGCGCGGGAGGGGGACATACGCCCCGCAGCTTCAGCAAAGGGGTGGAGATACGCGCTCTCGCTCATCGTGCTCGCATTCTCACTGGTTATGCTCATGGTGCCCGGACCCATAGTCGGCAAAGTGTTGCTTCCGACCGAGGTGTCTCCTTCAAATCTCACCACCCTGCGCATCGCGCGATCCGTGTATCGTGAGGGAGCAACAGCCACACTCTTCGGCTCGGGTCCTGCAACATTTGATCGGAACTGGATGCGCTATAAAGATGCGGCGATCAACCAGACTCCGTTTTGGGGCGTGCAGTTTAATCAGGGCTATTCTTTGATCACTACGCTTGCGGCAACTATCGGTATAGTCGGCGTATTACTGTTCCTCTTTTTTTTTCTTGGATTTTTAATTGCGTCATTGCGCGCTCTGCTCGCGATGCGGGCTGAACATGGCGGCTTTATGGTCAGCGCTTTTCTGGGGTTCTTGAGCATGATATGTATTGGCGCGCTCTATCCCGCAAACCTCGCGGCCGTACTTCTTCTTTTCTTCTTTGCCGGGCTTTTGATGACGGGCTTGAGTGTATTGGCAGAGGAGCGGACGCACGAGAAAAATTCGTGGTTCTGGAGCATCTCGGAGCGCTGGGCTGTGTTTCATCAGCCATGGGCCGTCTTTGCGTTCTCCCTCGCGATCGTGCTCGCGCTTTCTTTGAGTATTGGTATGCTCTATTACCAAATCGCGCGCGTCCGGAGCGCGCTTGCGCAAGGCTTGGGGCTTGCCGCGGTGGCCAAGGGCGATGTGAATGTCGCGATTAGCGCTTTTGAGCGCGCTGCTGGGCATGAGCACAAAAATGTTCGTCTGTATCAGGCGCTCACGCAGCTGCGCACGGAAAAAGTTCGTTCGCTGATCGGAGCCGCGTCGCAGGGAAAAAACGTGCAGAGCGATTTCCAGCAAACCCTGCAGGCGGCGATCCAAAACATTCAGGCGGCTCTGACGCTCTCGCCGGAAGATCCGGCCGTGTGGCAGACGCAGGGCAATCTCTACGAATTGGTTATTCCGTATATCCCGGGTGCGGATCGTCTCGCATTTACGAGCTACCAAAAAGAGATTGAACTTGATCCGCGCAATCCCACCGGACGTATTGATCTTGCACGCGCGGGACTGGCTGCCGCAGATCGGATCCAGCTTGCGATCAGTCAGCAGCAACAGGATCAGGCGCCGGGGGTTGACGCGGCCGAACTCGCCAAGACGCGCGCGCAAATTCTTGAACAGGTTGAGGAGGTTTTGCAGGAAGCTGTCGGGCTCAAACCGGATTTGGCAGCGACGCACTTCTTGCTCGCGCAGGCAGCGCTTCGCGCCGGAAACATACAAAAGGCGATTCAAGCCGTTGAGCAGGCAAAATTGGCCGCTCCGTTTGACATCGGGATCGCATTCCAGCTCGGACTGCTCTATTACCAAAACAATAATCTTACGGCTGCGCAGGGTGAATTTGAGCGCGCGGTGTCGCTCAACCAGCAGTATTCCAACGCGCGCTACTTTCTCGGTCTGATCTACTCGCGTCTGGGCAATCGCAATGGCGCCATCGCGCAGTTCGAAGAGATCGAAAAATTGAATCAGGACAACCATGAAGTAAAACGCATTCTCGAAAATCTGCGCGCGGGCAGGCCTGCGCTCAATGGCATAGCGCCTCCGGCAACGCCGCCCGAGGCGCGCAGCGAGCCGCCCGTTGCTGAAAGCCAGGAATCCTCCGAAGCGCCGATTCCGCAAATTCGCAGGAAAAGATAGGCACAACATTACTAAGGAGGAGATCAAAGGGAGGTGGAGGCCCTTCAGTTGCTACAATGCGCATCCGTCTGCTCAATCATGAAATGTCGAGCGTTCATGCCGCGGCTTTCCTTCTCGGGGCCGCGGGTCTTTTCAGCCGTTTGGTTGGCGTGGCGCGTGATCGGCTGCTCGCGTCCCGCTTTGGCGCCGGGCGCGAACTGGATATCTACTACGCCGCGTTTCAGATTCCCGATCTCCTGTCCGTAGTTTTTCTGCTCGGTGCCGGAAGCGCCGCGATCCTGCCGGTTTTTCAGGAGTACGTGGCGCGCGACCGCGCGCGCGCGCGACTGCTTATTTCCCGGATCAGCACGCTCTTTGTGCTCGGCGCTTTGGGCGGAGTCGCGCTCGTATTTATGCTGGCTCCGCGGCTGGTGCAGCTGACCGTACCCGGGTTTTCTCCCACGGAGCGCGCACTGACCGTCACGCTCATGCGGATCATGCTTTGCTCGCCCGTTCTTTTTGGGCTCTCCGGCATATTTTCCGCGGTCATCCAATCGTTTGAGCGGTTTTTCTCCTATGCGCTCGCGCCGATTCTATACAATCTCGGCATCATCGCAGGCATCATCTTTTTTGCGCCTCGCTGGGGGATCATGGGGCTTGCGCTCGGTGTTGCTCTGGGCGCGGGTCTGCATATGGCCATACAATTCATCTCGCTTGTCTCGCTCGGGTTTGCCCCGCGCTTTACGCTCGGGCCAGTTGATGAAGGCATGAAGAAAATCATAGCGCTCTCCGCTCCCCGCGTGTTGTCGCTTTCCTTTACCCAGCTCACCGTGGTGGCGCTCATCGGCCTTGCGTCTCTGCTCTCATCAGGGAGCATAACAATATTTCAGTTCGCGCAGAATCTCTATTTTGTGCCGGTGGGCGTTTTTGGGGTGAGTTACTCGGTGGCGCTTTTCCCGCGTCTGAGCGCGGCCCGCATTAGGCGCGACGGCTCCCGCTTTTTTCAGGAGTTTTTTCTTGGGTTGCGCTCTATTCTTTTTTGGGTTTTACCGAGCGCAGCGCTTTTTCTCGTTCTGCGCGTCGAGATCGTACAAGTCGTGCTCGGGGGTCGGGCATTCTCGCAGGAAGACATTCGTCTCACGGCCGCATGCCTGGGGCTCCTCGCCATCGCAATCATCGCGGCAAGCATCATGCCGCATCTGGTGAAAAGTTTTTACGCGCTTGAAAATACACGGGTGCCGCTCGTCGTGGACATCGGCGGATCCGTGATCTCGATAGCGCTTGCGTTCGCGTTCACCACGTTGATCTCGCATTCCGCATCCTTCATGCGCGCGCTTACTTTCCTGCTCCATGTGTCGGACATCGCGCACCCCGAGGTGCTTGGCATAGCGCTCGGATTCTCCCTTGGGCTCGCGCTCAACGCCTTCTTTTTGTATATCATGCTTGTGCCGTTTGCGGGACGCATGTTTGGAAAACAAGAGAGACTCTCTTTTGCCCCCGTATTGAAAATAGCCGCGGCGTCGCTCGTCGCCGGCGCCGCGGCGTGGGCGGTGCGTCTGCGGTTTTCCGAAACAATCGCGAGTGCATCAACCTCTTCTGTCTTGGCATACGGAGTCTTTGCCGGCGTCGTCGGCCTGCTCGTATATTTCGGCCTACTCACGCTCCTCAAGAGCGAAGACGTGGACATGATTCGATCAGGCATGCAAAGACGATTTTTGCGTCTCGGCATTCTGCCGAAAAACTGGAACGGCGATCACCGGCAGGCTGATTGAAGTCTCACTTCAATCTTCACACCTCGATCTTCAAGGGAAATAAACGTTTATGATAGATATGGGTCGGATAAGAAATTTTTGTATTTTGGCGCATATTGACCACGGCAAGTCAACACTGGCAGACCGGTTTTTAGAATTGACCGGGACGGTGGAGAAGAGAAAAATGCGCGAGCAGTACCTTGATCTGCATCCGCTGGAGCGGGAACGCGGGATCACGATCAAAATGCAGCCGGTGCGGATGGTCTGGAGACCAAAATTTCCAATTTCCAATTCCCAATTTTCAATCAATGAATTAATTTCCAATGAAAATTCTCGCATTGAAAACTCATTGAAAATTGCAAAATCAAAAATTGAAAATTCAGATTCAGGATTTATCCTGAATCTGATCGATACTCCCGGGCACGTTGATTTTACCTATGAAGTTTCGCGCGCGCTTGCCGCGGTTGAGGGGGCGCTCCTGCTGGTTGACGCAACCCAGGGCGTGCAGGCCCAGACCATCGCAAATTTGCACCTGGCGCTCGCGCAGAAGCTCGCGATCATCCCCGTGATCAATAAAATAGATCTGCCTTCGGCCCAGATCGAAAAAACCGAACAGGAACTCTGTGCAACACTCGGTGTTGCACAGAGCGAGATTTTGAGAATCTCGGCAAAAACCGGAGCGGGCGTGGAAGAACTGCTCAGGGCGGTTGTGGAGAAAATCCCTTCCCCCGCACAGTTCGGGCGCGGTCCGCATTCTTCTGCGCTCCGAGCCCTCATTTTTGATTTGATGTACGATCCCTACCAAGGGGTCATCGCGCATGTCCGCATTGTGGAGGGGCGAGTCGGGGCGCACGAGAAAATATTTTTTTTTGCGAGCGGGGCGGCAGCCGAAGTCGCCGAGGTCGGCAGCTTTGGGCCCCAGCGTGTGGCGCGCCCGGAGATCAGCGAGGGCGAGATCGGGTATATCGCGACCGGCATCAAGGAATTGGAACAGGTTCGTGTGGGCGATACGATAACAAATTTTAAAAAGGTTTTACCTCTGCCCGGGTATCGCGATCCCATGCCTATGGTCTATGCATCGGTCTTCCCGGAAAATCAGGACCAATACGAACAGTTGCGCGATGCCCTGCAAAAACTCAAGCTCAATGACGCATCACTGATCTTTGAGCCGGAAACGGGCATCGCGTCTCTCGGCCGCGGATTTCGCGCGGGGTTTTTGGGGATGCTCCATATGGAGATCGTCTCGGAGAGGCTTCGGCGCGAATACGAACTTTCTCTCGTCTTCTCAAATCCCTCGGTGGCATTTCATGTTTACCGTCTTGCCAAGACCATGGAATCTGGAACTGAAGAATATGTGACTGTCTATTCAGCCATGAAGATGCCGGATCGCCGCGAGATCAGCCGCGTTGAGGAGCCCTGGGTGCGGGGAGAGATCATAGCCCCGTCGCATTTTTTAGGAAGTCTGACCACTTTGGTGCATGAGCGAACCGGCGCGATCCATGAGACGTCGCCGCTTGCGGGTGAACGGCTGCTTATCCGGTTTGACGCGCCGCTCCGGGAGATCATCGCGGACTTCCATGACGTGCTCAAAAGCGTCTCACGGGGCTTTGCGTCATTTTCGTACGCGGTGGAGGGGTACCGGCCGGCAGATGTGGTTCGTCTGGATATTTTGGTCGCGGGAGAAAACGTGCCGGCGTTTTCGGAGATCGTGCCTACGGCCCAGGCCTATGCGATCGGCCGCGTCCGCGCGCAGAAATTAAAAGAACTCCTGCCCCGGGAGCAATTCAGCGTCGCGCTGCAGGCCCAAGTCGGGGGTCGGGTGCTTGCGCGCGAAACTATTCCGGCCATGCGCAAAGACGTGACTGGCTATCTCTACGGCGGGGACCGTACGAGGAAGATGAAGCTATGGAAAAAGCAGCAGCGCGGGAAAAAACGGCTCATGGCGCGCTCGCGGGTGAACATATCTCCCGACGTCTTTCTAAAAATGATGAAGCGCTAGAGGAGAAACGGCACAAAAAGCGAGGCGATCATGGCAAGAACCGCCATGACCGAAATGCCGATCCAGACGATTTTAAGTTTTTTGTGGTGATGAAACATCTATATTGCTCGTTCAGGATAACATCTTGTATGCGCTTTTGCAAACTCCTGTTCTGCGTTATGATCTGATCATGAAATGGATTAAACATTCACTCCTGTTCCATATTTTTCTGCTGGTGGTCGCGTCTGCCATAGGATACGCGTCATTCCCCATGGTCAAGCAGGCTTTGGCGCTGTATCGCGAATCCGCGGGGAATCGCGCAAAGATCGCGGAATTAAAGCAAAAAAAACGCGAGCTCGAGCAGTATCTCGAGTACATACAAAGTCCGGGGGCGATAGTCGAGCAGGCGCGGGAGCGGCTGAACCTGAAGCTCTCGGGAGAACAGGTCGTGGTGGTGATCACGCAGAGGGCGAGCAGTACGCAGGAGCGCGCAGAACTCACCGGGCGGAAATTTTGGGAGTGGCTTGCCCGATGGCGCGACTGGTTCAGATGAAGATCACGAGAAAGTTCTGGTAGCTTTTCGCTAGTTTAGTGGATTTCGCGGCTCACGTGTTCCACCGTAAAAATGCGGTGATTCGCTTTTGGATGTTGCGCGCTGGCGGGTTCCAGATAATGTCCGGATTCCGTTTGAACCATGTCATCTGGCGTTTGGCGTATTGGCGGGTTTCGACGGCGATGCGTTTGAGAAGATCGGCTTGCGAGAGCGCGCCATCAAGATACTCAAGCCCGGCTCGGTATTCAAAGCCAAACTCGCGGATGCGCTTTGTGCTGATTTTGAGGGCGCGCAATTTCTTGATCTCGGAGATGAGGCCGCCCTGTATCATTTTTTGCGCGCGGGTTCGGATTTGTTTCTCAAGAACCACTGGCGCCGGGGAGAGCCCGATTATAAGCGCATCATATCGGCCGCGTTTTTTTAATTTTGGTACCGATCCCAACGCGTGCGCGATTTCAATCGCCCGGATGAGCCGCCGGGGATTCTTTTGTTCAATGGTTTGTGCGCGCCGCGGATTGAGTTTTTTGAGCATAGTTACCAGCTGCGCCGCGGATTTTTTCTCAAGGCGGCGGCGCAATTTTAAGTTTGGCGCTACATGCGGGAGATGCCAGTCATATATGAGCGCGTCAATCCACAAGCCGGCGCCGCCAGCGACAACGGGAATTTTCCCGCGCTGCGCGATATTGCGGACCGCTCGCGCCGCGCATTCCTGAAATTGGGCGACGCTATATGTTTTTCTCGGAGAGACAAAACCAATACAGTGATGCGCGATTTTTTTATATGCAAAAATCCCGTTTCGCCACGTGCCGGCCACTTTTGCGGTACCGATGTCCAGTCCGCGATACACCTGCCGCGAGTCCGCGGAGATGATCTCGCCGTTGTACTTTTTCGCGAGCAGTACCGCAAGCTCCGACTTCCCCGATGCGGTTGGACCGACGATCACAATCAATTTTTGGCGTTGTCGCATACTGCCAAAAATTCATCTATGGTCTTGGCGCCCAAATCCCCTTTGCCTCGTTCGCGCACCGCGACCGTGTGCGATGCCTGCTCGCGCTCGCCGACCACCAAAAGATACGGAATTTTTTGCATCTCCGCGGCGCGGATTTTTTTGCCGAGCGTCTCGTCTGACGCGTCAAGCTCAGCGCGGACATCGTGTTCGCGCAAGTTTTGCAAGACTGATTCGGCGTACTCCTGAAATTTTTCACTCACCGGCAGGATCGCCACCTGCACGGGCGCCAACCAGAATGGGAATGCGCCCGCATAGTGCTCTATGAGAAACGCGATAATACGCTCAATTGCGCCGATAGACGAGCGATGCACGACCACCGATAACTTTTCATTGCCGTCAGACGCCGTGTAGGTCAGATCAAAGCGCGATGGCATGACAAAATCATATTGAACAGTAAACGCGGTATCTTCCTTGCCGCTGAAGTTGCGCATCTGCACGTCAATCTTCGGTCCGTAAAATGCGGCCTCCCCGGGTGCTTCGACAAAATGACAGTTGCGCTCGGTCAGCACTTCGCGGAGCATTATCTCCGCTTCGTCCCAGGCCGTATCGTTTTTGAAATATTTTTCACTGTTTTCCCGGTCTCCGAGCGAGAGACGGTACCAGTAATTACTACCCATCTTCAAACCAAAAATATTGGC
>CAYVMH010000019.1:9129-10332 GCA_964452595.1 uncultured Candidatus Saccharibacteria bacterium | reverse complement strand
ACGATCGTGGGTTAAATGTTGGTTTATTTTAGGATTACAGAAAACCTGCACAGCTTGATTTTTTTGTTCATCTGTGATAGTGTATTTCCACTTCTTTGAAAAAAGAAAAGTGGAGGAATAAGCATGGCCAGTGACAATAAATCTGTACCTGTGGCGGTGTTTACCGACGGGCAATCACTATTTAATTTAATGAGAATCCATGGAATTGGCCAGACAAATTATGCGCGATTGCTGCAAATCATTTCCCAGGAGGTTGGCAATGAAGTAGGGAGAATAGCTGATATTAGGTCGGCAAATTTTGTTACTGCGGTGGAAAATCCCGGGCGTTTCAAAAAATCTGTAGAAGCGGGCGGTTTTAAATTCATACCTACGGCCCACAATACTCCTGGCAGCGACGACAGAGAAATCAACCGGCTTATTGTGAATACAAATCCTGCCTATATATCGGTGCTCGTACTGGTGAGCGCCGATGTCCAAGACTTTCTGGAATCCTTGCAGCGCAAGATGGAGCAGGGTATTCATATTGTGATTGTCGCGACAACCGCTACTGATACGAATGGCTACGCGCCACTCTCTCCACTTTCCCAACAAATCATCAAGGATCAAAAATTTCAATTTGTAGAACTTGGAAGATATAAAGAAGAATTAATGTTGCGCCCATGGATTGACCGACGGACCGAGCACGAAGCACAGAATAAAAAAATCGGTATCACCATATCATGCCCGTCCGATATTCTCACAGACGAAAACAGGTTGAAATTTTTTGCCCACATAAGTTCATATGTCCTCAAACACAATCTGACACAATTCGTCATATCATTTGAGACTGCGCGGGTTGTCATATCGGTGGACTCGCCCGAAAATAAAAGGACGTTTGATGGTCTCTTCATGTTAATTTCTCACTTCTGTTACGTGTATGACGTAGACTTCGTGATAAGGCGCGGTGAGGAACCTCGACAGAGGGCTTGACACGAGCAAGTCTTTAGTAATAGCAGCATCCAAATACGGATCGCTGCTATATTTATTGGTTGTCGAGGGTTTGGTCTTGGCCGTCCGGATAGAAGGGCAACGCTGACCACTCACTACAATTATACAAATTGGAGTGCGTCTGCTCATCTGTCCTTCTATCCGGACGGCCAGGTAGAGGATCGCCATACTGAATAACGTCCGGCAAGGCGCCGGATTTTTAAGTTGTAAATTGTG
>CAYVMH010000019.1:2136-9029 GCA_964452595.1 uncultured Candidatus Saccharibacteria bacterium | reverse complement strand
CAATGGATAGAACGCGGGCCTCCGAAGCCCGTAATGGCAGTTCGAATCTGCCCGAGGACAGATATGTATGTACGCGGCTGCAATAGTAGGTTATAATATATACATGGCAAAAGATTGGACTCGTATCTATAAAAAATATAGGGGTATGTGGGTGGCACTTGCGGAAGACGAAGAAACCGTCTTGGGTGTAGGAAAGACCGCGCGCGCGGCTTTAGAATCGGCAAAAAATAAGACAAAAAAAACCCCTTTCCTAACTCGTATGCCGGAAAATCTCTCGGCATATGTTGGCGCGTTATGAAATTCAGATATGCGCGGTATGGTTCAGTGGTACGGCCGGTTATACCTATCAAAATGAAGCATGGTGATCTTGAGGTTGGTTACCAAGTCCTTGTGGACTCTGGCGCTGACCTCTCTTTCTTTGATGAAGAAATCGGGCAGATCCTCGGGATAGACGTGCGGCATGGGAAACCCTGCGAGGTATTTGGTGTGGGCGGAAAGACATCGTTGTATTATCTTCACCGGGTGAAAATCGAGGTCGGTGGTCATGAGTATGAACTCGCCGCCGGTTTTATGTCAAATGTTGCTGGGCACGTAATGCCCTATGGCATTGTCGGGCAGAAAGGGTTTTTTGATATTTTTGTGGTGAAGTTTGACTTACTGAAAGAGGAGGTGGAATTAAAGGAAAGAGCGGTTGCACAAAAAAGAAAATGAGCCATTGATTGATTTGCTTGAATCGCCCTCTTATGCACAAACCTCTTCGTATTTTTGTGGGCATCATGTTCTTTTCACTGCCGCTGTTCGTGCACGCCGGCACTGTTTTGCCGCGCAATCTGCACTTTGGGATGTACGGCAATCCCGATGTCGCGGCGCTCCAGGATTTTCTTCGGCGTCAGGGATACTTTCCCTATCCGGTATCAACGGGCAACTATCTGGCTTTGACGATTGATGCGGTGAAAAAATTCCAACGGGCGCACGGCATTACCCCGATCGGCGGCTATTTTGGTCCGGAATCCCGCCGCGTCGCAAACGAGATCATCGCGGCGCAGGAAGCTGTGCGACAAACGGATGGCGGCGCCGTAAAGTCCGCGCCAGTTCCTGTTTCCGGATCATCCATCAACGCGGTCTCGACCACCTCGCCCTACAAGGGCAAGATATTTTTCGATTGGGTACAGTCCGGAGGCGAGGCGTCTGACGAGCGCATAGCCATACGCAACCGGAGCGATACCGAGCGCATCTCGATCACTGGATTTTCGATCATCACCGAACATCGTCAAAATTATGTCATTCCGCTCGGGTCAGCACTTCCGGGTTTTTCGGTAACGCCTTCGGACGCTATTATTCTGGGTCCGCGTGATCGTGCGATCATCAGTGTGGGGAAACAAAGCAGGCAGATCAACTTCCGGGAGAACCTGTGTACCGGGTACTTTGACGAGACCGCGCAATTTTCTCTGGGGCTGTCGCACCGTTGCCCCATGCCCGACACGCGCGCGCTCCGCGATGTGTCCGACCAGTGCATCCGAATAATCTCCGGCATCGGGCGGTGCCGCACCGGGCCGCTTCCCGAATTTGTAGATCCCACGCGCCCGGAGTGCATGAATTATATCACGCAAAACCTCAACTATGCCGGGTGTGTGGCAAATTACAAATCGCGTCCCGATTTTTACAACGACCAGTGGCTGGTCTGGATGCAACGAACCATCCCGTTTTTCAACAAACGGTTTGATACCGCGGTGTTGAAAGATCAGCAGGGGAGAGTGGTGGACGAATATACGTATTCCAATTACTGATGAAACTATCATTTCACGGAGGAGCGCAGGAGGTGACCGGATCCTGTTATTTGCTGCAAACCAAACAAACAAATATACTCGTTGATTGCGGAATGTTTCAGGGAGGGGCGGAGCATGAGCAAAAAAATTTTGCGGAGTTTGGGTTTGATCCGGCTCTGGTACGCGCGCTTCTCGTATCGCACGCGCATCTGGATCACATCGGACGCATTCCACTGCTCGTGCAAAAAGGTTTTTCCGGCGCGATCTTCTCAACCGCCGCGACCAAGGATCTCGCTCGCTTCATTCTTGAAGACGCGCTGGCGCTTGCAAGGCGCGAGAGCAGGGAGCTTTTCAATGAAGCAGACCTAGATGCGACATTTCGCATGTGGCGTACGGCGCCGTATCACCAGAAAAGCAATGTGGGTGATGTGGAGTTTCAGTTTAACCGCTCCGGGCATATCCTCGGCTCCTGCCTGGTTGAGCTTTGGGTAGAAGGGAAACACCTGCTCTTTACCGGGGATCTGGGCAATATTCCTTCGGTATTGCTGCCGCCGCCCGATACGGTGGAAGGAGTCGAATATCTGATTATGGAATCTACCTACGGTAGCCGGACGCATGAATCTGCCCAGGAGCGAACTCTCCGGCTTGAGCGCGCGATCGAAGACACGGCATCAGCCGGCGGAACTCTGATGATCCCCGCGTTTGCGGCCGAACGCACGCAAGAAATTCTGCACCTGATCAACGAGATGATGCACTTCAGACGAATTCCGGACATGCCGGTGTTTGTGGATTCTCCGCTTGCGATCCGCATCACCGGCACGTACGGACACTATCCGGACGAATATCATGAAGATATCCGGGCGCTGATGCAGATCCACCCGAATCTTTTTAAATTCAAGCGTCTGCGTTTTACAGAATCGGTTGACGACTCGAAAAGCATCAACGACGTGCTTCCTCCGAAGGTCATTATCGCGGGGTCGGGTATGATGACCGGAGGCCGCATCCTGCATCATGCGCGCCGGTATCTTGGGGACGAAAAGAGCGTCCTGCTCATCACCGGCTACCAGGGAGCCGGATCACTCGGGAGGCGGCTGGTTGACGGCGCATCAAGGGTGAAGATGTTTGGCGAAGACGTGCCGGTGCGCGCCGAGGTTCGGACGATCGGCGGGTTTTCCGCGCACGCGGACGGGCCGCAACTGTTCTCGTTTGCGGAGCGCATGCGCGACACGCTTGAAAAAGTATTCGTGGTGCACGGCGAGCCGGCAGAGGCCATGTTTCTGGCGCAGGAAATCCGCGACCGCCTCGGTGTGCCGGCAGACGTACCGGCGCTGCATGACGAGGTTGAAATTTGATATCGCGTCTGCTATATTTTACCCATGACGCACGAAGCGCAAAAAAACGATCAGCATACTCACTTGAAATATAAGCTGTGCATTTCCGGCGCGGCGGAAACGAGTCACTGTGGTCCGGATGCGCTGGACAAAGCGAAAATGCTCGGGCACGAGATTATTCAACAGGGAGCGGTGCTGGTAACCGGCGCCACCACGGGCGCGCCCTACTGGGGCGCTATTGGCGCCAAAGACGCCGGCGGGTTTGTGATCGGGCTCTCGCCTGCATCGTCGGAGCGTGAGCACGTGAAAAAATACAAGCTGCCGATCGATTATCATGATATCATCATCTACACCGGGTTTGGCTATGCCGGACGCAATCTGCTCCTCACGCGTTCTGCCGATGCCGTGTTGATCGTATGCGGCCGCATGGGAACGCTCAACGAATTTACCATTGCGTTTGAGGACGACAAACCCATCGGCGTGCTGACCGGCACCGGAGGCCTTGCCGATGATATCCAGGATTTGATCAGACGCGCGCATCGCGGCCCAGGCAAAGTGATATTTGATTCTCAGCCGCGCGCGCTTGTTGAAAAAGTCATGGAGTTGGTCAAGCGGGAAAAGGTAGTGGCAGAATGACTATGCTCCGATTGCTCCAAGCAATACTGCTCTTGTCCGGTATGATCATTGGCGTGGGCATGTTTGCGATCCCGTTCTCGTTTGTCCAGTCGGGATTCTTGCCCGGAGTCGCGGGGCTCGTGATCCTCTCGTCTGTGATCATGGCGTTGCATCTGCTCTACGGCGAGATCGTGCTCGCCACTCCGGAGTTTCATCGCATGCCCGGGTACATCCGCAAATATCTCGGACCCGGAGTGGCGCGAGTGTCTTGGGCGTCCACGCTCTTTGGCACGGTTGGAACCCTGCTCGCGTATCTGGTCGTGGGGTCGCTTTTTTTGCAGACCATTGTTGCGCGCACGGTGGCAGAGGCGCATCTCTATTTTTTTGCGATAGGACTCGTGTGCGTCGTCGGGCTGATCACATTTTTCCCGTTGAGAAAAGGAGCGGCGATCAACGGCGTGCTGACGATCTTTGAGATCGCGTTTATCGCAGGGCTCTCGCTCCTGCTGCTGCCCAAGGTCTCGCTGCAAAATTTTTTTATCTCTGCTCCGCGCGACCTCTTCCTGCCCTACGGCGTGCTCCTTTTTGCGTTGAGCGGTATCAGCGTCATCCCGGATCTGGTCACGGTGCTCGGCCGCAGCAAGAGGCGCGTGCGGATTGCGATTGTGGTCGGGTCGCTCATCCCCGCGGCGCTGTATCTTTTGTTCGCGTTTGCGGTGGTCGGCGTGAGCGGAGAGCAGACAAGCGTGGAGGCGATCGCGGGCCTGCAGCAGGCGCTTGGCGGGGACATCGCTTTTTTCGCAAGCGCGGCCGGGTTTCTTGCCATACTCACCTCGTTTGTCGCGCTCTCGGCAAATTTCCAGGCCCTGCTCTCCCTTGATCTTGCCATGCCGAGGCGTTTGGCGTGGCTCGCCGCGTCTGCAATTCCGTTTGCGTTGTATCTCGCGGGTTTCCAAAATTTCATCGCCATCATCAGTGTGGTCGGCGTAGTCGCATTCGGCGTTGACGCGGTTTTATTTTTGCTCATGGGTAAAAAGGTTCGGCAGCAGCAGGGCAATCACAGCCGGATCATGGCAACGGTGAGCTACATAATTCTTGCGGTTATCATCGCCGGGGTCTCGGCCCAGTTCCTGCGCGCCATAGTATGAAAATCATCGCAGATCTCCACATCCATTCACCATACAGCCGCGCGGTGTCCAAAGAGATGACGCTCGAAAATTTGGATCGCTGGGCTGGGCTCAAGGGGATTACGGTTATGGGAACCGGGGACTTTACGCATCCGGCGTGGATCAAGGAGATCAAGCAGAAACTCGAGCCTGCGGAAGCGGGGTTGTACAAGCTCTCATCCGCCTCTGGCGGAAAAAACAAAGATTCCGCAGTCCGCTTTCTGCTCACGGTTGAGATCTCAAGCATCTATTCAAAGGGCGGCACGGTGCGCCGCATTCACAGTCTGCTTTTTGCGCCGTCTATCGCGGCCGCGGAGAAGATCAATGCGGCGCTCAATGTGCGCGGCAACATCAAATCGGACGGACGGCCCATCCTTGGCATTGATCCGAAAGATCTCCTCAAGATCTGTCTTGACGCGGATCCGCAATGCGTACTGGCGCCGGCGCACATCTGGACTCCCTGGTTCTCGCTCTTCGGATCAAAGTCCGGCTTTAACAAAATAGAAGAATGTTTTGAGGAATACACGAAACATATTTTCGCGCTGGAGACTGGACTCTCGTCGGACCCTTTGATGAACTGGCGGCTGTCAGCGTTGGATCGCTTCGCGCTCATTTCAAATTCCGACAGCCATTCCTTACGCCGCATCGGACGCGAGGCAAATGTTCTTTCGTGTGAACTCTCATACGGCGGCATTATGGATGCGTTTCGGTCAAAAGACCCAAAGCGGTTTCTCTCGACCGTAGAGTTTTTTCCCGAAGAGGGCATGTACCACTACGACGGGCATCGTGCCTGCAATAGCCGGCTCGCGCCAGATGAGACACAACGTCTGCATAACCTGTGTCCGGTATGTGGAAAACCTGTGACGGTTGGCGTGCTCAATCGAGTGGCGGAGCTTGCCGATCGTCCCGAGGGATTTCGTCCGGCCAGCGCCATCCCGTATCTCAATATGGTGCCGCTTGACGAGATCATTGCCGAGGCGCGCGGTGTTGGATCCGCGACCGGCAAAGGAGTGCAGGACGAATATCTAGCCGTTGTCAGAGAATTTGGAAACGAGTTTGCGGTTTTGTTTGACGCATCCAACACTGATCTTATATCGCGCCTCCGTCCCCAAGTCGCCGAAGGCATCATGGCTGTCCGCGAGGGGCGGCTCAATATTGAACCCGGCTACGACGGTCAATACGGCACCGTGAAAATCTTTAGGCAGGCCGAGGCACAAAAACTCACCTCACAGACGGGCTTGTTTTAATGCCCGTCCGATATATTCTATGCTATACTGATTAGCATGAAGATTATGCACTTATTTTTCGATTCATTCCGGCTGCGGTTTCCCAGGATCAACAATGTCATCCTGATCATTATCTTTGCGCACTTTATTTTCACGGCGGCGGCCGGACTGACCACGCCTTTGTTTGCGGTCTTTGTCATTCAAGATATTGGCGCGCCCGTAACCGTCATCGGGTTTGCCGTGGCGCTCTATTGGATGTGCAAGTCAATCCTCCAGCTGCCGGTAGCGCGGTATCTTGACCGCACGGACGGAGAAATAGACGATCACCACGCGATGCTCGTGGGTACGCTCATTGTGGCGACCGCGATGTTTCTCTATTATTTTGCCGTGAATATCTGGCATATATATTTTTTGCAGATCATGATTGCGGTTGGCGATTCGCTCATTGTGCCGCCTTTTTACGCGATATTCAGCCGGCATCTTGATCGCGCGCACACCGGTTTTGAATGGGCGTTGTTTTCCAGTTTTTCAATCGGCGCCGGATCGGCGCTCGGCGGTATTTTTTCCGGGCTGCTTGCGAGCGTTGCCGGTATCCGCATCATCTTTCTCGTCAACGGCGCGCTTATGCTGATCGGTTTGGCGATCCTCTGGTTTCTGCGCCCGTATATTTCTCCACGAATGGGAACAGCCGATGGCGCGATGATGATCGAGCAGAAACGGCCATAAAATATTGCCAAAAGACGAACGCAAAACGACAAACGCTCGAATGAATTTACTCTCAGCTTTTAT